>NZ_LZHA01000076.1:0-9024 GCF_001690335.1 Gilliamella sp. Gris1-4
AATCTCGCCAAGGAATACCGGTTCTCATTCGGAAAAGGATCCCTTCAAACGTCATCCGATGCTCGGATTTATTATAAACTCGGCCGGTATTTTTCATTATTTGTAGTAGCTTTTCCCACCGTTTATCTGTTAGCATTGTTCTTGGCATGATGAATCGAGTTATGGTTGTTTTTGGCTGAATTATTATAACTCACATCATGCCGTCTAAAAAATAATCATGAAAGATCAACACGCCCTATTATATCTACTAATTTTGATTTAATGGTAGCACCTAAAGTGGTTAAAAAACAGAAGAATAATCAAAAGTCAGAATGGAATTTTGGTATTTTATCTGCAGGTTTAGGTCTGTTTTTAGCTATGCTGGCTTTATATACTTTTTTAACTTGGGCAACATTATTACGCAATATTGGGCTGCAGCATTAATAGGAGCATTAGTTTCAACCGTTATTGTTTCACGCATTAAAATTCATCACTTTTTTATAACAATTATTCTATTAGCCTTTGTGATAACTATTGCTATTGTTAATACTCAAAATCTTAACTGCATTAGTTATTATACTTATTGTTATGGATTTGTTTGTTCTGCACTATATAACTCTTTTGTCGCCTATGGGGTTACGTTTGTTAAAAATGCCTCAAGTAAAAATGTATCTTTTATTTTAGTTAGCGGTAGTGCTGGCGCGATGTTTAGCCCTGCAATTAGTTCTTTATTCCAAGAATATTTTGGTACTCAAATTATTATGAATGCAATTCCAGCTTTTTACGCGATTATTATTGTAATGTTGGTTATTTCTCAGTTGTTGAAACGAAAAAAGTAACCTTAAGTGAAAGGAAATATCTCGATGAATTATTATAATTTTTTACAATCAGTTCTAAGTTATTTTTTGATTTGTTTTGGGCTTTATACTGTTAATGCCAACGCTGCCGATTATAAAGATGGTAATTTACATAAGAATGATTATGGTTGGTTGCAGTTAAATTTGATGCAAAGTATCGATGCCAAATTACCTTATAATATAAAAAATGATACTTATCTTGAAACTGAGTTTGGTGCTCGATATGGTGGTGATAATTTCTTTGCTAAAATTTCGCCAAGGATTTCTCTTGATGCTTTACTTCAATCGGGTTTTTCGTTTGGCGCAATTAAAGAATTGTATATTGCTAATGTGAATAATATTGGTGATCGAGAATTGTTTGAACAATATTTAGGGCTAGGGGCTGATGTTGATATGCCATGGTTTGGTATTATGGGAATGAACTTATATGCACGCTATGTTCGTGAAAATTATAACGAACCTAACGAAGGCAAATGGGATGGTTATATGTATTCAACAAATTGGTCAAAGCCAATTTATCAATTTACTAATCAAGACAAGATTAACTATCAAGGTTATTTTGATTATCAATTTGGTGCTAATAAAATAACTAATAACTCACTTTATAGCAATAATGCTATTGAATGGTATAACGGATTTTACTAGCACACTGATCATATGGCACTAGGTTATGGTTTAAAGTATTTTCGTAATATGTCTTTGATTAAAAATAACTCCGGTGCAGGAAAAACTAGTGGTATCGGCCATTATTTAAGTCTTAGCTATAAATTTTAATTAAAATAATGTTCTATTTTTAAATAATTAAATGGTAGGTTGTACGGCGGTGGTATAAGATTATATGCAGTTGAAATCTTTGAATAAAGGTCGTTTTGGTACATATTGGCAGAATAATAATTTGATTGAATCTATTATTGAACAATGTATTGTTGAAAAAAATTGTCGATGAAAAATCGATTCTATTTCGACAAGGTTGTAAGATTAATGATTTAATTATGGTCTATAACGGAACTATCTCAATTCGTTATGAAGCCGCTAATGGCCGTCGCTTTCACCTTGGAACACTTGATTGTGATGAACATATTTTTGGTGAAATGGAGTTTTTTACTGGATATCTATGTCAATTTGATATTATTGCTAAAGAAGCGTTAACAGTGTCAATTGTTAACGCAGATAAATTGTATCAATCGCTGATTGAACATCCTAAATTAGCACTGTTTTTTGCTAGTGCAATTGCTTTCGATTATCAAGATACATTAGATCTTTTTTTAAAAAGAATCTTATATTCAATTTGCTATAATATAGCCTTCGATCTTTATCAGCACTATTTAAATATACATTCTGTCAGTAATTTTCAGAAAAACTATCTTGAAGCTGAGCGTTTTGGAGCTACAGATCGAGTTTATCGCCGTGCTGTCAATGAGCTAATTAAGTTAGATATTGTTGAAAAAAGTGAAGGAAAATTAGAAATCAAAAATATAGATAAACTTAAAGAATTTATTAAATGTAAGGGCAAAATTCCAGTTTGAATATCTAATACATGCAGACACAATTGTACTGACTCATACAATTAAAACATCAGTTAAAATTAATTATTCAATTGTGGGACAAGGCAGATTCTGTTATACTGCATTCCCGTCTGATTCTTGTTTGTTGTATTGGTTTTTATGCTTTAAAAATCGATGCGACATTGTTCTTATAAATTAATAATGGTCTGGTATTAATGGTCACGAATTATATTTTTGTTACAGGCGGTGTCGTTTCTTCCCTAGGTAAAGGCATTGCCGCAGCATCACTTGCTGCAATCTTAGAAGCCCGCAATTTAAATGTCACCATGCTCAAACTTGATCCCTATATCAATGTCGATCCAGGTACAATGAGTCCTATTCAACATGGTGAAGTGTTTGTGACTGAAGATGGTGCAGAAACCGATCTTGATTTAGGTCATTATGAACGTTTTATTCGCACTAAAATGACGCGAAAAAATAATTTCACTACAGGACGTATTTATTCTGATGTGTTACGAAAAGAGCGACGTGGTGATTATTTAGGGGCTACGGTTCAAGTTATTCCTCATATCACTAATGCAATTAAATCACGTGTAATTGATGGAGCAAAAGGTTTTGACGTTGCAATTGTTGAAATTGGTGGTACTGTTGGTGATATTGAATCACTTCCGTTTTTAGAAGCGATTCGTCAATTAGCGGTTGATGTTGGCCGTGAACATACATTATTTATGCACTTAACGTTAGTACCTTATTTGGCCTCTGCTGGTGAAGTCAAAACCAAACCTACGCAACATTCAGTAAAAGAGTTGTTGTCAATTGGTATTCAACCCGATGTATTAATTTGTCGATCCGATCGCATTATTCCTGCTCATGAACGAGCTAAAATTGCACTATTTTGTAACGTGCCTGAGCGTGCAGTGATTTCACTTAAAGATGTCGATTCTATTTATAAAATTCCGGCATTATTAAAATCACAAAACTTAGATACTTTTGTTTGTAAACGTTTCAATCTTGATTGTAAAGAGGCCGATCTTTCTCAATGGGAACAAGTCATTTATGAAGAAGCGAACCCAGTTGGTGAAGTGACTATTGGTATGGTGGGTAAATATATTGCTTTACCCGATGCCTATAAATCAGTGAATGAAGCATTAAAACACGGTGGATTAAAAAATCGTTTAACGGTGAATATCCGTTATATTGATTCAGAAGATCTTGAGTCACGTGGTACTGATTTGCTAGAAGGTTTAGATGCTATCTTAATTCCTGGTGGATTTGGTTATCGTGGTGTTGAAGGCAAAATTATGGCAGCTCGCTATGCCCGTGAAAACAAGATCCCGTACTTAGGTATCTGCCTTGGTTTACAAGTGGCTATGATCGAATATGCACGTAATGTTGCGGGTATTAAAGATGCAAATTCAACCGAATTTGTGAAAGATTGCGCAAGTCCAATTATTGCTTTAATTACTGAGTGGAGTGATCAGTCAGGTAATGTTGTGCAACGTAATGAAAACAGCGATTTAGGCGGTACAATGCGTTTAGGGTCTCAGATTTGTCATTTAGAGCCAAATTCATTAGTATACGGTATGTATAAAAATGAATCGATTACCGAGCGTCATCGACATCGTTATGAAGTAAATAATAATTTATTACCTGAAGTGGTTAAAGCTGGGTTAAAGGTTACCGGTCTTTCAACGGATAGAAAGTTGGTTGAGATTATCGAAATCCCAGATCATCCATGGTTTGTTGCGTGTCAGTTCCATCCAGAATTCACATCAACACCACGAGATGGACATCCACTATTTAGTAGTTTTATAAAAGCTGCCAAAGCTTATCAAGAGCAGCAACAAAAATAGTTTTAAATTAACATTTGTAATATATCTGTCATATAGAGGAAAATAACATGGCAAAAATCGTTAAAGTACATGGTCGTGAAGTGATCGACTCTCGCGGTAATCCAACTGTTGAAGCGGAAGTTCATTTAGAAGGTGGATTTGTTGGTCTTGCAATCGTGCCATCTGGTGCGTCAACAGGTTCACGTGAAGCGTTAGAACTTCGTGATGGTGACAAATCTCGCTTTTTAGGTAAAGGCGTATTAAAAGCGGTTGAAAACGTTAACGGCCCAATTGCTAAAGCTGTAGTGGGTAAAGATGCGTTAGATCAAGCCGCTGTCGACCAAGCTATGCTTGACTTAGATGGAACTGATTTTAAATCTAATTTAGGTGCTAACTCAATTCTTGCTGTATCTTTAGCAACGGCTAAAGCAGCTGCAGCAGCTAAAGGTGTGCCACTTTATCAACACATTGCTGACCTTAATGGTACTCCAGGTCAATATTCAATGCCATTACCTATGATGAACATCATCAACGGTGGTGAGCACGCTGATAATAACATCGACTTACAAGAATTTATGATTCAACCAGTTGGTGCTAAAACAGTACGCGAAGCAATCCGTATGGGTTCAGAAGTATTCCACAACTTAGCAAAAGTTTTACATGCTAAAGGTATGAATACTGCTGTTGGTGATGAAGGTGGTTTTGCGCCTAACTTAGGTTCAAATGCTGAAGCTTTAGCATGTATTAAAGAAGCAGTGGAAAAAGCAGGTTATGTTTTAGGTAAAGACATCACTTTAGCAATGGACTGTGCGGCTTCTGAATTCTATAACAAAGAAACTGGTAAATATGTATTGAAAGGTGAGGGTAACAAAGAATTCACTGCTCAAGAATTTACTCATTACTTAGAAGGTTTAACTAATGAATATCCAATCGTATCAATCGAAGACGGTTTAGATGAAAGCGATTGGGAAGGTTGGGCTTACCAAACTCAAGCACTAGGTCACAAAATCCAATTAGTGGGTGATGATCTATTTGTGACTAATACTAAAATCTTCAAGCAAGGTATTGAAAAAGGTATCGCTAACTCTATCTTAGTTAAAGTAAACCAAATCGGTACATTAACTGAGTCTATCGCTGCAGTTAAAATGGCGAAAGATGCAGGCTATACTGCAGTTATTTCTCACCGTAGCGGTGAAACCGAAGATTCAACAATTGCTGATTTAGCAGTAGGTTTAGCAGCAGGTCAAATCAAAACTGGTTCAATGAGCCGTTCTGACCGTGTTGCTAAATATAACCAATTAATCCGTATTGAAGAAGCTTTAGGTTCAAAAGCACCATTCAACGGTTTAAAAGAAGTTAAAGGTCAATAATTCTTTTTTATAAAAGATATTATTGCTTAAAAAACGGTGACTAGCTCACCGTTTTTTATTTTTATTTAATTTAATCTTACATAATCATAGGAACAGTTGCACCAACTTAGGTTGTGTTGTACTCTTATCGTTTGATTTTTTTATGGCTGATTATAAATATCAATGCGTATTGATTTAATCGCCAGTAATTGACAGAATAACTAACTCGATTTTAATTTCTACTTATGAATAATATTACGAATATGTCTAGGCCAAAAAGTAAATGGCAACTTTTTAACTGGCTTTATACTGGTAAATTACCATTAAACGAATTATGGCTTAATCCGACTTATCGTTATAAGTTTTTTTTCAGAACCTTGTTTTTAAGTCCAATCACTTTAAAATGGCTTGATAAATTAAGACAGTACCCACTACTTGGCGATTATTTTTCGTGCCAAACAAATTTGCCGTGTAAATTACAGCGTCCTTATTTAGCTTCTTGCTTGAGTCAAAAAGCCCGTTATGACGCTTTGGCATATCACTATGATTTTTTAGCTAAACAACCTGACAGCGTAAGCAAGGCTTTTTATAATCCACAATTGCCTTTTGTATTGGCTGATGTAACGGTTAAAAATGAACAAAGCATTCAAATAGCAGTGCAAGCCCGTAATAAATTTGCAAGAGAGGGCGAAATCAGCCTTTATTTTTATGATAGTGATGGCATCGACTTAGCCACTTTGACGTTTTCAATCGTAGAATATCAAGGTAAGCCAACACTATTTATTGCAGGATTACAAGGCACAGGACATGATGATGCGCGCACGCGTGTGCAAAAAGCAACTAAAGCGTGCTATGGGTTGTTTCCTAAACGTATTGCTGTTGAGGCTGCGTTGACGGTTGCACGTTATTATCAGTTAACGCAAATTGTTGCTGTGGGCAATAAAACTCATATATATAATAATTGGCGTTATAACAGTCGTCAGGAGCGAATTTTGTCTGATTATGATGATTTTTGGTTAACACTTGATAGCAAACAAGATGCCAATGGTTTATTTATATTACCAAGCCAAACTAATCGAAAATCCATTGAAGAAATCGCCAGTAAAAAACGTTCAGAATATCGAAATCGTTACGCTTTATTGGATCAGCTTCAACTTAATATTGAGCAAAAATTAACATCATTGACTTAATGATTAGCAGTAACATTTTAAAACATAGGTTTGATCCCATTATTTAAAAAATAAAAATCAGGAATAGTTAAGGAATAAAATATGTATTTTGGTATTCTTATTGCGTTAGTGCCATTGTTTATTGGTTATTTAATTAAGATTAAAAATGATAATTTGATGACCAAGATTAACCAAACATTGAGTTGGATGGTTTACCTTATTTTATTCATTATGGGATCTGAACTTGCACATTTAGATAACTTAACTACAAATTTACAAATGATTTTATGTTATACCGGTGTTCTTTTTGTTTGTACATTTGGCGGTAATTTTGTTGTTTTAATTATTTTTGATTATTTTCTTTCTACCAAAGCATATAAAACAGATCAAACTTACGAATCACGTTTTAAAATGATTTTTGAGTCATTGCGTGTTTGTATTGCATTAATTATTGGGTTTATTTGCGGATTATTTCCATTATTTATTTGGCAATATTCAGAAATTACCACACAAGTTGTATTGGTTTTTTTATTATTTTTAGTCGGTATTCAATTGCGCAGTAATAATATTTCAATTAAGCACATTCTGCTCAATAAAATAGGCATAATTACAACGCTAGTAGTTACGATAAGTGCATTTTTGGGGGGCATTGTTGCGTCATTTGTTTTAGATTTGCCCGCACGAGTTGGTCTTGCTATGTCATCGGGTTTTGGTTGGTATTCGTTATCGGGTATTTTAATGGCAGAAGCCCATGGTCCAGTTATTGGTAGTGCTACGTTTTTAAATGATATTCTGCGTGAATTATGCGCAATTATTTTAATCCCAACACTAATTAAACGCTACCAATTAACCACATTAGGTCTGTGTGGTGCAACATCAATGGATTTTACACTCCCCATGCTACAAAAAGGTGGCGGAATAGCAATTGTACCTGCCGCTATTGCCCAAGGTTTTTTATTGACACTAATTATGCCGATATTTATTACGTTATTTAATTATGGAGCGATTTAATAAAATAAAATCATGATATTTTTTTGTTTGGGTTTTATCTAAAAACAACCATGTTTAGGAATAAAAAATGATGTAGTATCGATTCCTTCATGTTGTAGTAGTTTGATTTTTTTATCTATTCCACCAGCATAACCTGTTAAATTACCATTTGCGCCGATAACTCGGTGGCAAGGGATGATAATGGATATTGGATTATGCCCAACAGCACCGCCTACCGCTTGGCTAGACATGCTTGCTTTATTTGTTTTCAGAGCGATCTCTTTTGCAATATCGCCGTAGGTAATGACTTCGCCATAAGGGATTTTATATAACACTTCCCAGACTAATTGTCGAAAAGGCGTGCCATTTGGCGCAAGCTCTAATTGGTATGGATTCGGTCTTTTTCCTGAAAAATAATTATCAAGCCATTTTTTTGTTGAGTTAAAAATGGGTAAATTAGATTTTTCTTCTGTTTGTGTATTGAGTATGTGACCAAAATATTTTTCACCTTCAATCCAAGCCCCAACGAGCTTATTTTGTTGACTGGCTAGGGTTATTAGTCCCACTGGAGATGAATAATTGCATAAATAAAACATATTGACCTTTTAGTAATATTTTGGTATGTCCACACTTTTTAGTACCAAAAAGATAAGGTCATCGATTTCTTTTGTATTCAATCGGCGACTGGTAATTTAATGTTGAATGAAGTCGATTATAATTAAACCAATCCACATAGTGATTAAATTCCAATTTAAGTTGCGCCAGTGAATCAAAAATAGTATTTGACACAAATTCTGTTTTCACTGCTTTGAATGTGCTTTCTGCAATTGCGTTATCATAGGGGCAGCCTTTGCGACTTAAGGACCGTTTAATTCCAAATGCTGTTAAACATTCATCAATCAAATGATTATCAAACTCTTTTCCTCTATCAGAATGAAACAACTCAATCGTCTGTAAGTTCATTGGAATTTGACTCATAGCTTGCATGACCAGTGCCGCTGTTTTATGCCTGCCAGCACTTCGCCCCACTATTTCTCGATTACTGATATCAACAATTACACAAAGGTAGTGCCAACGTTGTTTAACCCTTACATAGGTTAAATCGGTCACCAATATTTTTCGTGGTTGACCTATATTAAATTCTCGATTCAGTTCATTCCCCACCGGCGATTCATTGCTTTTTTCTGTATGAATACAATATTTTTTACAGGTGTATTTCGAAACCCAGCCATTTTTCGCCATGATTCGACCTATTCGGCGTCGAGATACGGTTATGCCTTGCTTTCTCAGCTCTGCTTGCAGACGCCTTGTACCATAAGCACGATAATTAGTATTAAAAATTT
>NZ_LZHA01000077.1:0-18487 GCF_001690335.1 Gilliamella sp. Gris1-4
TTGCCAGAAGAGTTTGGTGAATGGAGCACTGTCTATAGGCGATTTAATTTGTGGTCTAAAAAAGGAATATTAGTTGATATTTTCAAACATTTATCACAACTAGCGGATTTTGAATGGGTGTTCCTAGATGGCTCGATTATCAGGGCTCATCAACATAGTACAGGCGCTGCAACGGAGTATTCCGAGCAAATAGGTCAGAGCTGTGGTGGTAATTCAACTAAAATTCATCTTGCGGTTGATAGTGGTGGTTTGCCTATTTGTTTTGAGCTTTCTGAAGGACAACGACATGATATCACTTATGCAGAAAACCTAGTTGAAAAGCTTGATGAAGTCAATACAGTGATAGCCGATAAAGGTTATGACAGCGAGCCTTTTCGGTGCTTTGTTCGTCAAAAAGGCGGACGAACGGTGATTGCTAAACGTAATTATGGTAAGGATATAGATAAAAGCAGTATGGATAGCTGCCTTTATCGCTATCGTCATTTAGTCGAGAATGCCTTTGCTAGAATCAAGCAATATCGTTCAATATCAACTAGATACGATAAGTTAGAAAGGAATTATGCCAGTATGGTATCACTGGCATTTATGTTAATGTGGCTGCCAATGTATTGTTGAGTAATTTATGTACAGCAAAGATCAACAGCCCCTAATAGCTTTTATAACTTTTATTTTGAGATCCAATTAACTTGTTTACAGAAAAAATCTATGTGCCAGATTCATGTTTAACCAATAAAAATAAAATTGAGAATAGGGAGTTTTATTTATGGAGTTTTTAAATATTCTTTGGGTGATCCTTGGGATAGGATTAATGTTGATTTTAAATATTCGCTTTAAAATAAATTCAATGGTTGCATTATTAGCTGCAGCAATATTTGTTGGTCTGATGGCTAAAATGGATTTATTGAGTATTCTTAAAACGATTAAATCAGGGTTTGGTGGAACACTTGGTGAATTAGCTATTATTGTTGTTTTTGGGGCTGTTATTGGCAAATTAATGGTTGATTCAGGTGCAGCGCATCAAATTGCTCAAACTTTATTAAAAAAACTTGGGATTAAATATGTAAAAATAGCGATCATTATTATGGGGCTTATATTTGGTCTAGCAATGTTTTATGAGGCCGCATTTATAATATTAGCTCCGTTAGTAATTGCATTAGCAAAAGAAGCGAAAATTCCATTTTTAAAACTAGCTATTCCTGGAGTTGCAGCAGCAACCACAGCCCACTCATTATTTCCTCCACAACCAGGACCTGTAGCTTTAGTTAATGCCTATGGGGCTGATATGGGAATGGTCTATATTTATGGACTTATTGTCGCAATTCCCTCTGTAATTTGTGCTGGTATAATTCTTCCTAAATTTCTCGGCAATTTAGAAAGACCCACTCCACAGTTCTTACAATCTGAAACACCTATTGATGAAAATAATCTTCCTTCTTTTTTTACATCAATTACTGTTCCTTTGATTCCTGCTTATATAATGATAGCAACCACAATAGCAAATATATGGCTAGAAAAAGGCACAACAGCTTATTGCGTTCTCAACTTTATTGGATCATCTCAAATTGCAATGTTTCTAGCAATGATTGTTGCTTTTATCTTATTTGGGAAGAAACTTAACCATTCAATGGAATGGGTTATGAAGTCTTTTGATAATGCAGTAAAAGGTATAGCAATGGTTGTACTAATTATTGGCGCTGGTGGTGCATTAAAGCAAATTATCATCGATACTGGTATTGGTGATACTATTGGTCAATTAATGTCAACTGGAGGGGTGTCTCCTTATATTATGGCATGGTTAATTACTGTGTTAATCCGTTTAGCAACAGGACAAGGTGTTGTTTCTGCTATGACAGCAGCTGGAATTATCGGTGCTGCAGTTATTGATCCTACTACGGGGATTATGAGTGGTGTGAACCCAGCATTACTTGTACTTGCAACTGCTGCGGGGTCTAATACATTGACTCATATCAACGATGCTTCTTTCTGGTTATTTAAAGGCTATTTTGATTTATCAATTAAAGATACTTTAAAAACATGGGGCTTATTAGAATTAGTGAATTCAATTATTGGTTTAGCCGTTGTGTTAATTATAAGTATTATTGCTTAATTGTAATTTTTTTGAAAAGATTAACTGTAATATTTTATAGTTAATCTTTTTATTCATTTCCAATAGACCTTGTGTCATAATCAGCTACACGTTTTTATTGTTTATATTTACTTAAAGTTTAAAATTTATTTTGGTAAAGAGATTTTCATTAAAATGTAAATAATTATTTTCAATAAGACTTTTAATTATAAATAAGGTAAATTATTAGATCAATCCTACTTTAAAAATAACTGTTTTTAAAAATAATTGTTTTTGTACTGATTGAAAAAGGAGCCTAAGTCAAGGTATGCGTTATAACGAACCACAAATGTTGACGTCAATTTTGACACAAGCCTCTTCTCTGTCTAAGATTCAAGATAGAACTAATGCATTATGCTCTTTAGCTAAAGTTGTTTATGATTTGTTGCCTTCACCATTAAATCAACAATGCCGAGTTGCTAACTATCGTCAAGGTGTGTTGATTTTAGAGGTTAGTTCAGCTTGTTGGTTAACTAGATTGAAATATGAACAAAGCAATTTAATATCTGAAATACGAAAATTTATTTTACCATCCTTATCTTCTATTCAATATCAGATTAATCCAGATATTTCAGTGAGGTGGTCACAGAGCAATTATCAAAGTGATAAGTCATCTTTAGCTTCAAGCGTGATGACACAAAAAAGCGCAATGTTTCTATCTGCATTAGCAGAAAATGCACCAGACAAGTTAAAAAAACAATTGATAAAACTTGCTAACCATGCAAAATAAGCGCTGATAATTAGTCTTCAATTTTATAAAATTATATATCTTAAAGATATAAGGAGTGAATAATGGATAAAGGTATGCTTACTTATCTTATAATTGGATTCGTGATTGGTTTTATTATTTGTTTCATTTTTATTAGTGTTATTAGTCCTAAGGCACGTAAATATGCCAAAGTTAAACAAGAGTTAGATCAAACAAAAGATGAATTAATAGCGCAAAAACAAATGATTGCTAAACATTTTTCACATAGTGCAGAAATATTGGATAATATGGCTAAAGATTTTCGTCGTCTTTATCAACATATGGCTGAAAACTCCAGTCAATTTATGGATAGTGGTAATATTCAATCTTTAGATTTTGATTCAAATACAGATTCTAACGAAACAAAAGAAATTACGCTTGATAAGCAGCCTAGAGATTATTCTGATGATTCTTCAGGTTTATTTAAAACGGATGAAAATAAATCTTAATCTATGATTTTATTTTCCGTTACTTAATATTCAAGCAATTTTATAGAGTGTAAATTTTTGTAAAAGCGAGAGTTCTAAGATGATTAATTCATTAAAACAACAAAAAAAATTATTAAGTATTTTAGCTTTAAGTTTAGGAATAAGTTTATCTGTACTTCCGAATACTTATGCAGCTTTTCCTCCTGCCTCAACCGATAATACGCAACTGCCAAGTTTGGCACCTATGCTTGAAACTGTATTACCATCAGTTGTTAGTATTAAAGTTGAAGGAACAGCTCAAATGCAAAATAATATGCCAGAAGAATTTAGACGTTTTTTTGGTTATCCAGATAGCCAATCAAGGGCGTTTACAGGTTTAGGTTCTGGTGTGATTATTGATGCCGAAAAAGGTTATGTTGTTACGAATAATCATGTTATTGATGGTGCCGATAAAATTACGGTTGCTCTAAACGATGGGCATGAATTTAAAGCAAAACTAATCGGTAAGGATCCACAAAGTGATATAGCATTACTTAAAATTGATGATGCCAAAAAATTAACAGCTATTAAATTAGCAGATTCTGATAATTTACGTGTTGGTGATTATGCTGTTGCTATTGGTAATCCATTTGGCATTGGTCAAACTGTTACCTCAGGGATTATTTCAGCTTTAGCTCGTAGTGGACTTAATATGAATGGTTTTGAAAACTTCATTCAAACAGATGCTTCAATTAACCAAGGTAACTCTGGTGGGGCACTTGTGAATTTAAATGGTGAGCTTGTTGGTATAAATACCGCAATTATTGCTCCAAGTGGTGGTAATGTAGGGATAGGATTTGCAATTCCTAGTAACATGGTAAAAAGTTTAACTTCTCAGCTTATAGAATTTGGTGAAGTAAAACGTGGCGTGCTTGGTATCAAAGGTAATGAATTGACATCGGATATAGCAAAAGCGTTTGATGTTGATGTTCAAAAAGGTGCTTTTGTTAGTGAAGTTATTGAGAATTCAGCCGCACAAGCAGCAGGAATTAAATCTGGCGATATTATTGTCTCGATGGATGGTAAACCAGTCGATAGTTTTGCTGAACTACGTGCAAAAATTGCGACAACTGGAGCAGGGCGAACTGTTAAGCTAGGTTTAATTCGAGATGGCAAAACAATATCTGTCGATGTAAAACTAAAAAATAGCGACGAGACAACAACTGATGCAAAATCACTACATTCTGCTCTTGATGGAGCAACGCTTAGCAATGGTGAAATTAAAGGCCAAAAAGGTGTTTTAATAGAAAGTATTGCTAAAAATTCGCCTGCGTCTCGACTCAGTTTGCAAGAGGGAGATCTTATTACTGGAGTTAATAAAGAACGAGTAACTAATATTGCAGATCTTCGAAAAATTATTGATAGCCATCCATCAGTAATTGCATTAAATATAATTCGTGGTGATAGTCGTTTATATTTAATTTTACGATAATTAGTCACCTTTTATATCGTCGATGCTTTAGCATCGACGAAAACTTTAATTTTAACCTTTATATAGATGTGTTAAAATCTTCATTATTCTTCCCATTACAATCCTGAAACTAATGCTCAAAAAGATTCTATGGCCAATATTAATTGGAACGGTTTTAGCTATTGTGTTATTGATTATTTTTCCTTCTTTACAAAAAGGAAACCAATCAAATTTTCCAACCTCAATTTTTCATGATGATCCATTAAGTTTTTCTAGTGCCGTTAAAACTGCGGCTCCTGCAGTAGTTAATATTTATAGTCGCTCAATTAATTCTTTTTCTCAGGAATCACAAGATAGTCCAATAACTCCGCTCGGTTCTGGAGTAATTATGAATGGGAATGGGTATATTGTTACTAATTATCATGTAGTTGAAGATGCAGAACAAATTATCGTCGCATTGCAAGATGGACGAATATTTGAAGCTTTATCTGTAGGCTCAGATAAACTTGTTGATCTAGCGGTATTAAAAATAGAGGCTTCAAATATCCCCACTATATTGATAAATCCTCAACGCGAACCCAAAATTGGTGATGTCGTATTAGCCATAGGAAACCCCTACAATATAGGACAAACTATTACACAAGGCATTATCAGTGCTACAGGTCGTGATGGATTGAGCCCATACAGAAGGCAAAATTTTATTCAAACTGATGCATCAATAAATCATGGCAATTCAGGTGGAGCGCTAGTAAATAGCAAAGGTGAATTAATGGGAATTAATACTCTTAGCTTTGCAAAAAATTTAGGAAACGATGTTCCTGAAGGAATTGGATTTGCTATCCCAACTGCATTAGCAGTTAAAATCATGAATAAATTAATTCGCGATGGAAAAGTTATTAGAGGATATATAGGTATTGATGGATTAGAATTTGCACCAACTCAAAACCCAAGTGATATGCCAGTGGTGTTAGGTATTTTAGTTACCAAGGCAGAAGGTCCTTCGTTGCAAGCTGGAATTCAAGCTAATGATATTCTGATTATGGTAGATAATAAGCCTGTTAAATCAATTGTTGAAACAATGGACCAAATAGCCGAGTTGAAACCCGGTACAATTGTCCCCATTATAGTTCTGCGAAATGGGGAAAAAATTGAACTGAAAATAACAATAGGTCAATTACCTGTTTAATTGTTTTTTATTTCTTGATTAACACGGCTATTGGCCGTATAATCTGCGGTCTTATCATGTTTTTTTAACACTCGTATGGTGTATAGATTTTGCTTTTATGGCCATTTATATAGCGATACGAAAAACTTTAGAGGCTTATTATGAAAGAAGGTATTCATCCAGAATATACTGCAATTACAGCAACTTGTTCTTGTGGTAACGTTATTAAAACTCATTCTACTGTTGGTCATGATATTCATCTTGACGTATGTGGTGAATGTCACCCATTCTATACCGGTAAACAACGTGATGTTGCAACTGGTGGACGTGTAGATAAGTTCAAACAACGCTTTGCTATGGTTGGCGGTAAAAAATAATTTTCCAAAAAACCATATTCCAAGATTAATAATAGTTAAAAAGGCGCATAATGCGCCTTTTGTTTTTCCAAAATTAGTCTTTTAGTTAATAATCAATCAAAATCGGGGTTAATACCTAAATCCTGCATTGTCTTTTTAGCTTGCTTAGGAATACCGTCTTCACGATCTTTTTGTAAATCATCGTCACAAGGTAAAGGTTGACCGGTATAAGCATGAAGAAAGGCTTCACACAATAATTCACTATTTGTTGCGTGACGTAAATTATTAACTTGTCGGCGAGTACGCTCATCAGTCAATATTTTTAAAACTTTCAACGGAATTGATACTGTAATTTTTTTTACTTGCTCGCTTTTTTTACCATGTTCAGCATAAGGGCTTATATATTCGCCATTCCATTCCATCATCTTGTCACCAAATTACATCACAAATAATGTGGGCAATTCTAACGTTTTTTTTATTTCTCTGCAATCTACACATCAAGATAGTTAGACGTCTAGACATGTTGACGTCTTTATTGAATGTGTTATTCTTATACAATCTGTTTTGGAAGTAAGCAAAGTATTATTTAGAGGAATGTTATTATGGTTAGTCAAACCAACAATTTAAGCCAAGGAACAATAGCTGTTCGTGGTGGGATTAATACTGATGAGCAATATGGTAGTGTCGTACCTGTTATTACACCATCTACTTGTTATCGTTATGAAGAATTTGCAAAACCAAGAAAGTTTGATTATGCACGAAAAGCGAATCCTAGTCGGCGATTAGTAGAAGAAACTGTTGCAAAATTAGAAGGTGGTGCCGATGCTATCTTAACAAACTGTGGTATGTCAGCAATTCACCTTATCAGTGTTGCTTTATTAGCGCCAAATGACTTAGTTATTGCTCCTCATGATTGTTATGGTGGTAGCTATCGACTTTTTAATAGTCTAAGCCAAAAAGGCTATTTTAAAGTGAAATTTGTTGATCAATCTGATTCAATAGCCTTACAAGAAGCACTTAATTTACATCCTAAATTAGTATTGATTGAAACACCAAGTAACCCATTACTTCGTGTTGTTGATATCAAAAAAATAGCCCAACAAGCACATGATGTTGGTGCTTTGGTTTTAGTCGATAATACGTTTATGACACCGATTTTACAAAAACCGTTGGAGCTTGGTGCTGATATAGTCAGCCATTCTTGTACCAAATTTTTAAATGGGCATTCGGATTTATTAGCGGGAATTTTAGTCTTCAAAGACCAACAGCTTGCTACAGATGTTTTATGGTGGGCCAATAATATTGGTACGCTTACTTCATCATTTGATAGTTATCTTTTATTGCGTGGGTTACGAACTCTTGCTGCACGTGTTAATTTACAACAAGAAAATGCCCAAAAAGTTGTTGAGTTTCTTGTTAATCACCCAAAAATAGCAAAAGTATTTCATCCCTCTTTACCATCTAATCTTGGGCATGATATTGCTAAAGAACAACAAAAGGGGTTTGGTTCGTTACTAAGTTTTGAACTAGTTGGAAATGCCGATGTAATGCCGAAGTTTTTAAAAGCACTTAAAATTATTACCTTAGCTCAATCACTTGGTGGCGTTGAAAGTCTTGTCTGCCACCCAGCAACAATGACACATTCAGGTATTAGTGCAGAAGCACGAAAAACAGCGGGTATTTCAGATCAGCTATTACGTATTTCAGTTGGTTTAGAAGATATTACTGATTTACTAGCTGATTTACAGCAGGCACTTGAAACAATCTAATTGAATTTTTAGATTAAAAAAGGATTGATGATATAATGCTGTAATGTTATTTCATCAACCTATTATTTGCACTTTTATTAAAGTAATGTTTTATTCTTTCTGAAATTTTCTATCTTCTTTTTTATCGCGGTAAAAATTTCATCAATTGAATGCCGTTTAGCTCTACCACAAATTTTTGCCTCTTCATTGCAGACCAAACATTGTCTTGGTTGATTTTCGAATTGAGAACGTGACAGGCTATTTTGTGTAACAATGTCAATAACATCAATATCCCACAAACGCCCTAAGGGATGATTATTTTCGACTTCAATACAATATTTTTTAAGGGTTTTAGCTGAACATTTAATTGCTATGATTGCTTCTGAACCAGTAATGTAATGGAAATGATCTTCATTGATTATTGTTATATCGTTTTGTAAAAAACAGAGATGTAAAGCTTTAATTGCTTCGTCAAAAAGATAACGGGCTCCGCTACTGTTTTTTATAGGACCAGGAATAACTATACTTAATGATATGATTGGATATTTATAGCATGTCATTGCATGCTTTTGGTTTTCAACTCGCTTTTCCTTGGCTAGTAGCATTTGCTCAAGGGTAATAGGAGTGCCATCATCAAATTTAATTTGCATTTTTTTCATCAAATAGAAAAGTAATAGCATGACACTTTTACATGTCAGGCTATTACTATATTAATAAAGATTAAAATTAATCTTTAACTTGGCGTACGACATCAATAACAGAACCATCACGGAAATGTACGATACCAACGATTTTATCATTAAATTCGATTGGTTTTGGTTCACCAGTTAAAGACACAGCACGTTGATAAAGCTCTTCAATGCTCATAATTGGTAAATTAGCTGCTTTTAAACGTTCAGCAATTTCTGGACGATTAGGGTTAACAGCAATACCATGGTCAGTGACTAGCACATCAACGCTCTCACCAGGAGTAACTAATGTTGTTACCTTTTTAATTACTGTTGGAATGCGGCTACGAATGAGTGGCGCAACAACAATTGTTAAGTTTGCACCAGCAGCTGTATCACAGTGACCACCAGAAGCACCGCGCATTACACCGTCAGAACCAGTTAATACATTAACATTGTAATCAAGGTCGATTTCTAACGCACTTAAAATAACAATATCAAGCTCATCAACACTTGCACCTTTTGAGGCAGGATTTGCATAAACATTAGTTGAAACTTCGATATGATCTTTATTTTTACCTAAAGATTGCCCCGCAGTGCCGTCAAAACTTTGAGTATCTAATAAACGTTTAACTAATCCTTTTTCGTGAAGATCAACAATACTTGCTGTAATACCACCTAAAGCAAATGATGCAGTGATATTTTTCGCACGCATGCGATTTTCAAGGAAACGAGTTGCTGCAGTTGACGATGCACCAGAACCAGTTTGGATTGAAAAACCATCTTTAAAATAACCAGAGTGTTCAATAACATCAGCTGCATAACGAGCGATCATCAGCTCGCGTGGATTGCTAGTGATACGCGCTGCACCCACACTAATTTTAGATGGGTCACCCACTTCATCAACTTTAACAATATAATCAACTTGATCTTGGCGAATACTTGCTGGATGGTTAGGATATCCAACAATATCCTCAGTTAATAGTACAACTTTCTTCGCAAATTGCGCATCAACCATAGCATAACCTAGAGCACCACATTGTGATTTTCCAGATACACCATTAGCGTTACCTTGTTCATCAGCGGTTGATACAGCTAAAAATGCGATATCAATGTTAATTTCACCACTTTGGATCAGTTTTACACGTCCACCATGAGAATGGATATGGACTGGGTTATCCATTAAACCGTGAGAAATCGCATCGGCTAATTTACCACGTAAACCAGAGGTATAAATTTTAGTAATTACACCAGATTCGATATGAGGAATTAACGCTGAGTTACAGCTTAATAAAGAACTTGAAGCTAGCGTCAAATTTTTAATGCCTAAATTGCTGATAGTCTCAACAACTTTGTTGATAACCTTATCGCCTTCACGAAATGCATGGTGAAAAGAGATAGTCATACCATCACGCAATTCACATTTTTTAATTGCTTGCTCAATAGAATCACACAATTTACGCGTATATTTAGACTCATCTTTTAAATATGGTGTTGTTGCGTTAGCATCAACAAAAGGCTTAATATTCTTGAGATCAGGGTGCTGTTTAAGCAAATCATCAATTTTTTTGTTTATAGAAGTAGTCATTTTTCAATCCTATCAAATTTCTTTACGTACACCAGAATACTTAGCCAACTCAATAACTTTTCTAGCTCGAGCAATAATCGGTGCATCAATCATTTTGCCATTTAGAGAAATAACGCCAAGGCCTTTTCTTTCTCCCTCTTCTGCTGCTTCAACCACTTTTTGGGCATGTTCAACTTCAGCTGCTGTTGGAGCATAAGCATTGTGGAGCAGATCGATTTGTCTAGGATTAATGAGCGATTTACCGTTGTAACCTAATTTTTTGATTAAGCTGACTTCTTTCAAGAAACCTTCATCATCATTAACATTAGAGTAAACAACGTCAAAAGCATCAATTTTAGCCACACGTGCTGCATGTAATACTGCACAGCGAGCATAGAATAATTCTGTACCATCGCCACGTTCAGTTTGCATATCAACAAGATAGTCAAATGCAGCTAGCGCAATACCGATTAAACGTGGAGAAGATTTAGCGATAGAAACGGCATTAACAACACCTTGAGCAGATTCGATTGCAGCCATTAATTTAGTGCTACCAACTTCACGCCCACACTCTTTTTCGATTCTTTCAACATGAGCTTCTAACTCATGAATATCTTCAGCACAGTTAGTCATAGGTAAACGTACTACATCAACACCAGCTCTTACAACTGCTTCAAGGTCTTTTAGACCAAATGGAGTATCAAGCGCGTTGATTCGTACTACTGTTTCAATTCCGTGCTCTTTATAAACAGGAAGAAGTAAAGTTTGTGCAACTAATAAACGTGCTGAATCTTTTTCCTTAATTGAAACGGCATCTTCAAGATCGAACATGATTGAATCAGGCTTATAAACAAACGAAGTTGATAACATAGCGGCGTTTGCACCTGGAAGAAATAGCATACTTCGACGTAATTTTTTCATAGTAATTTACTCCAATCTAAGTTTTCTTCTTCTGCGCCACGTAAAACTGCACATTGAACTCTAGCTTTAATAGCGCAATCAAGTGCACCTTTATCATCAATAATGATTAAACCGTCGGTTACATTAAGCTCATTTAAAGTTTGATCAACAACCGCACGGATTTGATCGCCAAATTGTTTATTAACATCACTATTAATAACAATTTCAATTCCCGTGTTTGGCATGACTTTGACTAACAAATCGCTAGATTCAAGAGTCCCCGCCATGGCTTCTTTTTGTATTTTCATTTTTTTACCTTTTAAAACGTATTAAATTTTAAATTTATCCAAATTAGCTGAAAGGTAATCCCATGTAGTAGATGGAACTAGTTTTTTTACCTCTTCATATTGCCCTGATGCCAATAATTTTCTTACTAATGAAGCTGATACAATAGTATCACCTTCGGTTATTCGTTGAACTTCAACAAAAGTAATTGCTGAGTGGTTACTAACTGCTTTATCTTCAAGCCAATAAGACATTGCTTCATTATAAGCCTTAGTTACTTCGTCATAGGGTTCAGTTCCAACAAATCGATAGTTAATATTAAGCGCTGGAGCAATATAATTTCGGAATATAAGCAGATCGATACCCATATAGGCCTGATCGATTTTTGTCTTATCTTTTAGAAAATAAGTTGGAAATGTTGCTCTTGAAATAATATAAGGAGAACTTGCATGTACTGTAACATTTTTTATCTGTTTAGTACCATCTTTAACTAATTTCAAACGTGTATCAAATGAAAATAGCGATGCATTTTCATTGACAACAAAAACATGCAACCAATCACATTGACTTGCAGCATATTGAATAAGATATTGATGGCCTTTAGTGAAAGGATTAGCATTCATAACAATGCTACCGATTTTACTCCCTTCTTTTTGTTGCGTGCTTAGTTGTTTACAATATTGTCTTATTCCAACCGGATTGTTTTCCATTAAGACGACAAGATCTGTTATTTCAACAATAGGATAAAACCCACATCCTTTAAAAAAATCTATATTTTCAGGTTTTGTATACAAAAAAAGATGGAAATAGCCATTTTCATTGGCATATTTTATTGCATGATCCATCAAGGTTAGATTTAGTTGATTGCCACGATAATTAGGATCAATAGCAACACATTTAATAATATTGCGATCAATACCTGCACAAGCAATAATTTGTTCATTGATTTTAGCTACCATAAAAACAGTAACTTGTGAATCCAGATCAAGATCAGAGCGAGATAGCAACTGTTTAACTTCTTTATAATCTTGTTCTGCTTTAGAAATATCAACAACGGCATAATCAACTAAATCGTACATAAATTTACCTCTATTCAGCTACTACATAATTAGTTAGTCGACCAATTCCTGTAATTTCGACTTCAATTGTATCGCCATCTTTCATAAATACTGGAGGATTACGTTTTTTACCAACTCCACCTGGTGATCCAGTAAGAATAACATCACCCGGAGATAAACGTGTAAAAGTACTAATATAAGAAATTAATTCAGGCACGGTATGCACAAGATTTTTAACTGAATCGTGTTGCATTTGTTCGCCATTTAAATAAGTAGTTAAAGATAATACTTTTGGATCAGGGATTTCATCGCTTGTTGTAATGCATGGACCGAAAGCACCAGTGTTAGGCCAGTTTTTACCTGCAGTAAACCAAGTGTATTGCCAGTCACGAATAGAACCATCCATATAACAGCTATAACCAGCTACATATGATAACGCATCTTCTTGCTTAATACGAAAACCAGCTTTACCTATAATAATAGCTAATTCTCCTTCATAATCCAACTCATTAGTAATAGCTGGTTTAACAATGTTGGTTTTATGACCCGTTTGAGAATCAGGGAAACGAACAAAAAGCGTTGGTGCTGAACTGGTTTCATTAAATTCTGCTCGTTTTTCGGCATAGTTCATACCAACACACAAAATTTTATTTGGGTTTGGAATAACAGGTAAATAAGTAATGTCTTGTTCATCAATGTCACTTGGGGCATTAAGGTAGGTTTTGGCAACAGATAGTCCTTCTTTATCGGCAAGTAGCGATTTTAAATCGGCATATTTATCGCCTAATTTTTGCTTTAAATCAACAATACCATTATTAGTAAGAAGACCAAAACTTGCTCTACCAGAGACAAGATAACTGACAAGCTTCATGAAAACTCCTTAAAAGCTATTTTGTTAATTGTAAATATTAAATAAAAACGAACAACCTTAGTATAAACCAAGGTTGTTATTTAATATGTAAAATCTATACTAAGAAATTGCCGAGAATAAGTAATGATACTGATACATTGATTGCACCACCAATACGAGTTGCAATTTGTGCAAACGGCATAAGTTCCATACGTTCTGCAGCAGTTAAGATTGCCACGTCACCAGTTCCGCCTTGACCACTTTGACAACAAGAAATAACAGCAGCATCAACTGGATACATACCAAGTTTTTTAGCAACAAAGAAGCCAGTAGTAACCAAACTAACAACTGTACAAACAATAACAATTAGGTTTGTAATAGTGAACGCTTCAACAATTTTTTCCCATGGTGTAATTGCTACACCTACTGCAAATAAAATTGGATAGGTAACAGACGTTTGGAAAAATTTATAAACAACTTGTGAACCACTTAATACTTTAGGTGAAACACCAGATACTAATTTAACAAAAACTGCTGCAAATAGCATTCCTACTGGTGCTGGAATACCAGTCACTTTGTGACCAATCATACCAACCATATAAAGAATAGCTGCTAATAATACACCTGAAGCGAATGTAGTTACATCAATAATTGATTCAGTTTTAGCTGCTTTTTTATCAGCAACTTCATCATCAGCAGGTAATAGTCGACCATTACCAGTTAAGTGCGGATAAGCTTTACCAATACGATTTAAAATACCACCACAAATAATACCAGTTAGACCACCTAACATTACGATTGGTAACACACGACCAAGCGCATCACCTTGTTCCATACCTAAGATTGAAGCGTACCCGATTGAAAGTGGAATAGCACCTTCACCAACACCACCAGCCATAATTGGTAAAACTAAGAAGAAGAATGTTTCAAATGGTGTTAAACCAAGCAAATAACCAACGCCAACACCAACAAGCATACCAACGATTTCACCACATACCATTGGGCCGAAGATTTTTAAGAATCCTTGGATAAGTGTTTTCTTATCCATATTCATAATACTACCCACGATGATACAACAGATATATAAATAAAGAATATGTGTATCTTTATAGAATTTTTTTGTTGCATCAACAACTGGTTCAGGAAGAATACCATAATAAACTAGAGCTGATGGAATAAAGGTTGCACAAATTGCTGCAGCTCCCATTTTTCCAACGATCGGCAAACGTTTACCAATTTCGCCACATAGAAAACCAAAAAAAGCACAAGTAACTACCATTACAACGATTTCGCTAGGTAATTTACCTGTTACTAACACTTCAGCAAAAATAAGAATACCAGCGATAATAAATAATGGAAGTGGGATAACACCAATTTTATAGTTATCCATTAGTCGCCACCAATTATATGGCCAACCAGTTAGATTTTCTGTAACAGTCTTACCCGTTGATTCTTTTCCATTAATGTTTTTCTCAGATGAGTTAAAATTCACCATTAATTTTTTTCTCCAAAATAAGTTGATTTATTCGAAATTATTGGCGGGTATATTTACAAAAAATTAATGAAATTTTTGTGATATAAATCATAAATTAACTGTAGTTTTTATGGTTTTAAAGGATATATGTTTTTTAATGCTGTGATACACTTATTTGAACTTAATTTGAAAAGCAAATACAAAAATGCGAATGAAAATCCACTTATCATTTACCACAAAACTTTTTTTATCGCTTTTGTTTTTTTCGTTGATTGTTCTTGCGCTATTACAAAGCTATATTTGGAACACAACTGAAACAAATTTGTATCGAAGTTTGGGCGAAAAAGCGCAAATTCAAGCAAAAGAGTTATCTGTTTTACCAAGTTTAATTGAATATGTCAAAGATAAAGACACAAATAAAATAGCTAATTTAATCACAGATATATTTAAACAAAGTGATGCAAGCTATATTGTTATTGGCGATGCTAATGCTAACCGTTTATTTCATACAGCTAATAGCCCTTTACATTCCCCCATGGTAGGAGGGGATAATCAAGAGGTTCTTAACGGTAATAGTAGCATCACTATTAGTGAGGGTTCTCTTGGTCTAGCATTAAGGGGGAAAGCTCCAATTATTGAAAACGGTAAGATTATTGGTATAGTCTCGGTCGGTTATATGATTGATGGTATTTATGCATTGCATATAAAACAGTTTATACCGTTTATCATTTTTTGTTCCTTGTTATTCTTAGCACTATTTATCTTTTCATACTGTTTTTCAAAAGCAATTAAAAAACAGATGTTCAATTTAGAGCCTAAAGCAATCGCACTACTGGTAAAAAGCCAAAAGTCGATCATGGAATCGATTTTTGAAGGTGTTATTGCCATTGATCTTAATTATAAAATTATCAATATTAATCAATCTGCTCGCACAATGTTAGATATTAAGATAAATGATGACGAGTTACATAAACATGATTTAAGCGAATTTATCACCTCAAGTGACTTTATCTACAAAAAAGAAAATCAAACTGAAGACATACACGATCATATATGCTATTTCAATAACATGATTGTTATTGCCAGCCGAGTTCGAGTGGTTATTGATGATAAAATTCAAGGCTGGGTAATTACTTTTCGTAATTTTGATGATATTAATGTATTAAGCATGCAATTAACGCAAGTAACGCAATATGTCGATAATTTACGCGCATTAAGGCATGAACATCTTAACTGGTTAGCAACGCTATCAGGTTTAATATATATGAAACGGTATGACGAAGCGCAATCATTTATTGCATTGCATTCTGCCGATAACCAAAGTAATTTAGACTTTATTACCAAACATTTTAATGTGCCGGCTATATGTGGTTTATTAATTGGCAAATATTCAAAAGCACACGAAATTGGCTTAAATCTAGTATTTGATCCAGCATGCCAATTAAATGCATTACCTTCACTTATCACCGAAATAGAATTTATGTCAATTTTAGGAAATTTGCTTGATAATGCTTTTAATGCTAGCTTAAAAAATGATCGTGGTGATAAAACCATTTATCTCTATCTAAGCGACGCAACAAATGAAGTTGTATTAGAGGTAACTGATCAAGGCTGTGGCATTGATGAAAATATTCGCGATTCAATTTTCGAACCTGGCGTCACATCGCAAGAAGGTAAAGAACACGGTATTGGTTTACACCTTGTTTCGACCTATATAAAAAAGGCCAATGGTTATATTACATTTGAAGATAATACCCCTTATGGAACAATTTTTTCTGTATTTATACCTAAATAATAAAAAGGCAATTATATGAATCAATTTCAAGAAGATAATATCAAAGTGCTTATTGTTGAAGATGAGCCAATTTTAGCAGAACTAAATGCAGAGTTTATTCAAAAAGATACAAAGGTTAAAGTAATTGGAATAGCTTCAACACTAGAAGAAGCTAAAATAATGGTAGAAAAACTAAAACCGACCTTAATATTACTCGATAATTATTTACCTGACGGCAAAGGAATAGAATTATTTGAATACATCATAAATAATCATCTAGATTGCTATGTTATTTTTATTACAGCCGCAAGTGATATGGATACTTGTAGTAAAGCGATTCGTTATGGTGCTTTTGATTATTTGATTAAACCTGTCTCTTATCAACGATTAAAACATTCACTTGATCGTTTTGAACTATTTTTATACCGACAAAGCCTACAAAAACATGTCAATCAACGAAAAATAGACGAACTTTTCAATTTGCAAACTAAAGATTTTGTTGATATGAACCGCCACTCCAAAGGAATTGAAGAAATCACGCTACAAAAAGTCAAAGACTTATTTATGCAAACCGATAAAGCACTCACTGTTGACGAAATAGTCGAAAAAGCCAATATTAGCAAAACGACCGCTAGGCGATATTTAGAATATTGTGTACAAATCAAATTATTAACAGTCGAACTTAATCATGGAAAAATTGGACGACCAGAAAGGCTATATAAACGTTTAGGGAAATAGTATTTTATATATTTCAGATAAAATATAACTTTAAAAATATACTTATTTGAACTTTTGTTTAGTTGTTGATATTAGCAAAGCAAGCTAGTACGCCAAACAAGGATGTTTGGCTAGGATGTCACCACCGATATTAATTACTTCCGCAAAAGAAAAATATTTAAAACCACTTTCGCAAAAAAACATCTCAGTCAACTATAACAGCCGATTTAATCAAAGCAAAAAACCTCAATAAAATCAATACTCTACCGGAGCAATTTTAGGCCTTTAAAAAGCACCTACTCCACCAGTCCCAAAACCACTCAACCGCTACCTCCACCCGTAAAAAACGCCACCCCCCAAAAAAAAGCCAAAGCAACGCACTTAACCCGCTAACAAATCTTTACAATAAACCAACAAAAAAAGTGGCGCATTATTCATCATCAAGTTATAATTTTTGAGCTTATACAGGCAAGGAATCGCTCAAAATTCAAGGAACGGATATAAAAGTTCATAAAAAACAAGAAATTACTTGACAAGGAAATAAAAATGCATTACCATGGTTGGCATCTGGCATCTGGCATGCCAAACCTATGCCCTAAATCTTATTGATTCGCACGGTAGCCAAAGTAGGGCGCCACAGTTATTTTCATCATCGAAGTCATTTCGCGTAGCGAAATCGACGCCGTCATCGGGGTCTTTACTGGCGATGCTGTCGGCGGATTCTTCGACAACATCTTCGGTCACATCATCGGTCATATATTCGGCAAAATTATCGTCGATATCCAAGTGGTTATTAAAATCGCCATTGTTATCCAAACCGCCGTTACTATTTAAATCATCTTTGTTATCAAAATCGGCACTATTCTTCGCACCGTTGTTGTTATTGTCATATACGCAGGATACAGAGGCGTTAACGGTAAATACAACCAATACTATTCACGGTAGTGGGCCGTATTTAACGTTTGATGGTGGGCGGACAAAGGCAACTAATACAGACACATTTTTGGCAATCGAGTTGCCTGATGGAAGACGTATCACTCAGTCAACAAACACATCAAGTGTTACAAATCCGATAATGTTACCAAGTGGAAATTATACATTTAATGATATTCATACGGTATTGCCATCGGGTGCAACATCTATTAGTTTAAATAGTCTAATCAGCCAAGGGAAG
>NZ_LZHA01000078.1:0-34389 GCF_001690335.1 Gilliamella sp. Gris1-4
CATAAATTACTCAACAATACATTGGCAGCCACATTAACATAAATGCCAGTGATACCATACTGGCATAATTCCTTTCTAACTTATCGTATCTAGTTGATATTGAACGATATTGCTTGATTCTAGCAAAGGCATTCTCGACTAAATGACGATAGCGATAAAGGCACCTATCCATACTGCTTTTATCTATATCCTTACCATAATTACGTTTAGCAATCACCGTTCGTCCGCCTTTTTGACGAACAAAGCACCGAAAAGGCTCGCTGTCATAACCTTTATCGGCTATCACTGTATTGACTTCATCAAGCTTTTCAACTAGGTTTTCTGCATAAGTGATATCATGTCGTTGTCCTTCAGAAAGCTCAAAACAAATAGGCAAACCACCACTATCAACCGCAAGATGAATTTTAGTTGAATTACCACCACAGCTCTGACCTATTTGCTCGGAATACTCCGTTGCAGCGCCTGTACTATGTTGATGAGCCCTGATAATCGAGCCATCTAGGAACACCCATTCAAAATCCGCTAGTTGTGATAAATGTTTGAAAATATCAACTAATATTCCTTTTTTAGACCACAAATTAAATCGCCTATAGACAGTGCTCCATTCACCAAACTCTTCTGGCAAATCTCGCCAAGGAATACCGGTTCTCATTCGGAAAAGGATCCCTTCAAACGTCATCCGATGCTCGGATTTATTATAAACTCGGCCGGTATTTTTCATTATTTGTAGTAGCTTTTCCCACCGTTTATCTGTTAGCATTGTTCTTGGCATGATGAATCGAGTTATGGTTGTTTTTGGCTGAATTATTATAACTCACATCATGCCGTCTAAAAAATAATCATGAAAGATCAACACGCCCTATTATCTTTTTTATGATATTTTTCCTATTCATTATGATCTTTATAGTATAACTGTTTGTTATTTTAAACTTAATTACAGGAGTTAGTCGTATTATTTAGGGAAATTTGACAAATATAAAAAACGGGCTGTAAGCCCGTTTCAGTGATTGATTAACTGTACAAACAGCTATTGTTGTGGGAAGATACTTATCTTTTGCCCACCTTTTGATACGGCTTGAATATCACGATCATACATTGCTTCACCAAATGCAGGCGGAATGCTATAGGTTCCTATATTGGTTGCTTTTATTTGATAGGTGAATTCTTGTATTTTATTATTATAAGTTGAACCATAAATAATAACACGATCTTCACGTACATCTGTATATTCAGGATACCAAGTGTGTTTTCCTGTTTTTATACTAATTGGAGAAACCCAGCCATAATTTTCATCATAATCATCTTCTTCATAGTCATCATATTCTTCATCATCTTGAATATATTCATTATAATTTTTTTCCTGAGATTCTATTGGTTGTTGTACTACTTCAAAACCACCTGGTAGTAAATCAACAATAGCAATATTAGTTGCACCTTCATCTGCTAGTGCTCGTATTCTAACAGTTACGTTAATTTTATCGCCAAGTTTGACTTGTTCAACAGGTTTGCCACTAAGATCAGTAAATTCACGGTATACTTCAAGCCCCCGTTTAATTGGTTCTTTAGGTGGAGTTTTGTCATATCCTTGTTCAGAAATCATATACCAAGCAGGAAAGTTTGATTTATTAGTTATATTTAATTGTGCATCTTGAACACTAAATTTTCCTTTAGCTAAAATTCCATTTAAATTTGCAATAATCCTCTGTTTTTCTGAATCTTTGGGTATTGCATTAATTTCAAGAGTATCATTAGATAAATTTGATTTATCAATACTTAATGAATAACTACTTAAAGCTAATATTGTCATTGCAGCTGATTGAGTAGTATATTTTTGTTTATTAAGCATGATAACCATATTTTCTAGTGCTTGAGCAGGAATTTCCGCTGCTTTTTCTGGAAAATGTTTGCTAATTAAATAGATTTTTCCTGCATCAACAACCAGTGGGTCATAATAGTTGTTGGTCCACCAAGCATGATTGTATGCAGTTTCTAACTGTTGCCAAACTGGTTTAATTAATTTATTTGCTTCTTTATCCATCTTTAACATTTTATAAGATGAAGCTAAATACATTGCGGTTATATCTTTTTTCCATGAATCATCTTTTCGATTGAGATTACTAATGGTAGAGGCTAAATAGCTTGTTGTAACTTGATTTTGCCTTGTTAATAAGTAGATAGCATAAGCACGGACTCTTAAACCATAAGTACTAGTATCATTAGATTCAGCAATTGTTTGTAAATATTTATTAGCACTATCAAGCATTTTTTTAGGAACTTTATAGCCCATTTCTTTGGCTTCAAGCATAAAGTTTACTGCATACAATGTAATAAATGGATTAACATTGTAAGTTGAATACCATAAACCAATTGCACCTTCACTATTTTGGCGAGATTGCAGCACTTGGAATAGTTCTGATAATGGTGCTATTCCTTCTTTTGAGGCCAGATCAAATTCCTTATATTTACTAGCGATCAAAATAGGAATCGCGCGACTAACAATCTGTTCAGAGCAGTAGTGAGGGTAATCCTGTAAATAGGTACTTAGTCCTTTACTTAATATAAATGGTGAATAAGACACAGCTGCTTCACGTTTACTTAAGTTACTATACATGTCTCTAAAATCAGTAAATGTTTGTTTATGATCTGCCATTCTTCCCATTCTGGTAATTAATCTGTATTCAGTTAATGGTCTTATTGAAAGGCTAACATCACGTGTGATTGTTATATCATTATAGTTGGCTGAAAAGTGAAGATCGTTATTACCAAGTTTATCGGTTGCCTTAAAGTTAAATTTTAAAACTCCAGTTTTGCCGTTAGCTAATTCAATAGCTTTACTACTGTCACCTATAATTGATAGGTTAGGTGAGGTTGAAACCTTAATATCGATCGGAACGATTTTATCTCCAATATTTTCAATCAGGTTAGTTACATTGAGTGAAACTTCAAATTCATCATCTGGTGCAGCAAAATATGGGGCATTAGGTTGTAAAACAATATCATTATGTACGGTTGTTGACATCTGAGTATGTCCCATTGTTTTATCACCGACCGATACAGCCATGATACGAATTTTGCCATTAAAATAATCAGGTACTTTATATTCAATGGTATTATCGCCATCGACATCGATAATACCTGACCAATAAGCTACTGGTTCATCTATTTTCCGTTTAAATGGATTTAAATGATTTGATAAGACATCATCATTATCACCATCACCACCAGGTGCTGAAGCTGTTATTAAATGTCGAAATTCTGGCAATATAAGATCTAAAATTTGCGAAGTTCTTACAGATAGTGCTTTTTTGCGTAAGAAGCTATTTAATGGATCTTTCAGTTTATAATTTGAGACTTGCAAAATTCCTTCGTCTACGGCAAATACAACTGCTTTTTGTGGCGTATTTGTGTGTATTGTAATTGGTAGTGTATCTCCTGGTTTTATTAGTGATGGTGCTTGTAATACGATTTTATCGTTAAATTGATCATTTGAAATTTTGAAAGGTATAACACCGTAACTAAGTGGACTCATAAAAATTTCATCTGAATTTGGATCACGAATAAATTGGACATTAATATAACCATTACCACCAATGTCTTTTGGTAGGGTTATTTTTTGTATTGAGCTTGTTGTATCTGTGTGGAACCACTTCCAAGCATACACTTTGTCGCGCTCAATAGTAATAATACCACTACCTACATACGGTGCAGTGATTGAAACTTCGATTTCATCACCTGGATTATATTGTGCATCTTTAATCTTTAATGTTAATTCTGCATTACGATCTAAATCACGAGTAATATTAGCTGTACCCACAATAGAGTATTTACTTTGGTAAAGTAACTCATCGTTTTTATTTCTGATTTGGATAATATAATTACCTGGATTTTTGCTATCTAATTCGTATGTTGTTTTTTCCGAACTAATCTCAAATGGTTGTTCTGACAGTACCGATTCTTTACGGCGTGATTCATATTTATAAACTCCTGAAGGCTGTTTGACTAATACCGATAGATATTTTTCTTCAATTAAAACAAGTTTTAGATCAGATAACTCTATTTTTTCTAGGGCAGGATTAATAGCTATAAAATCAATATGACGAACTGAATCTTTATTAATGTATCTTAAATTACCATCAGCTTTTGCACCGACCAAATAATCATCTGGTGATACAAAGGTGCTTGCTGTTGCAGCAACACTTCGACCGCTATCTGGTTCAAAAACATCGGTTAACATTCTTAATGTATAGTTGCCTTCAAAGCTTTGCATATTGTCATTAAGATCTATTTTTACTATACCATTTTCATCTGTTGTTTCTTCATTTAATTCAACTTTAAAACTATTTCTTACACCAGAAATGTTTTGATAAAAATAGTAGTCCTCATATTTTTTAAAATAAGGAGTTGAAGGTTCAAGAATCAATGTATTTGTTACTCGGCGATTAGCTGCATCGGTACCAAATAAATTTTTGGCCTTAATTTCAGCCTGAATATTTTCTGGTTTTAACCATCCATCTTTTATTTCTGGTAATAATTTAAGCGATACCGCTGTTTTATCTGGCTCAAATTCACGAACCACAATCGAACTAGAACCTAACAGTACCCGAGACTCTTCATCATCATTTTTCAAATATAAATTAATATACCAATCACCAGTAGGGGACTCATAGTTGGTTTTATAGTTAAGCTCATTAAAGCCTGATTTATTTAGTACAATTGGTTTTTTTAGTACTAAATTGGATTTTGGATCATAAATTTCTGCTTCTACAGTGATCCCTTCCAATGAATTTTCCCAATTTTGAGCTCGAACTATGGTGCCAATATGGAATGTATCACCTGGACGGTAAATCCCTCGATCTGAAAAAATATGTGAACGCAATTCACCGCCTTCTATGGTTTCACGAATTCCACCTATATCAAAACGAGATAGATTTAAATTTCTTTCATAACTTTTGATCGGTAAAAATGATAGATCACTTCCTTTTTCAACAATATATAAAAGAGGTTTAATTCCTTGATAATATTCAGATAATGGTGCAAAGTGGACATGACCTTTACTATCAGTTTTTTGTGAAGCAATAGTGACTCCATTCATTCCTAATACTGAAACTTTAGCATTGCTAATTGGTTGACCTGAGCTTATCGATTGAATAAATAGATCATTGGATTGATCGAGTGATTTTTTAGCTATAATTCCCAAATCAGTTACAACAATAAAGCGAGAAGCCATAAACTCATATTTAGTATCTTTTTTATCTTTTCCATAAAGTCTTAATAAGAAGACACCTCGATTTTTATTCCCATTTGTGTTAGCTGTTAAGTAACGAGTTAAATCGACATTTGTGTATTTAACTTCTTCAGGAGCTCCAGTAAAATCTTTAGTTATGCTATATTTTTCAACAAAATGATCATTATCTAATTCGCCAAAATTCATATCGTTAAATTCATAGCTTTCATTAAATGCTACTAAATGTTGAAGCTGTGAAGGGATAACGCGATCTATTTCTAACTTCATTTGCTCTACATTGCGCGATACTATAGGTAGTTTTTTCTCGCCTGATAAAGATAATAATGACCCAGGCGCAGCAAATTCAAGATAAGTTGGGTAACTAGGAACTGTTAATATTGTCTGATAATCTTGTTTTAAAAAATACCCCTCTTGAGAAGATAAAGGTTGGTTAACTTCAATATATACCTTTGAGTTTTGTTCAGTTTTAAATTCAAAGCTAATTTGATTCTGATAAGCAAGTTCAGTATCAATTGGTTTCATTGATATTGGAGTTGCTTTTTCGAGTATTTCTGGCGTTACATTGTATTTTGTTTCGTATCTACCAGAAGATCTATTGTAATAGCTTTCACTATAAGAACCATTTTTATTTGCAGGTAATTGCCAAACTTTGATTGCTTTCGATACATCTTCAGATCTTACGGCATGACTTAATGATAAAACTAATACCTGCTGTATTTTTTCATTACTTTTTTCAACCAATGTAAGCTCTGTTCTTGTAACACTTAAATGATATTTATCTGGTACAGTTACACTATTAGTTATATCATAATTTATTGAGTTACCACCTAAAGTTGATCTAACCCCCTTGTTAATTGTTATTTTTAAATAACCTTCTTTATCAAGTAAGGGAATAGGTGCGCTCTTTATATATGCAATTTTGTCATTATCACCATAGGTTATAGTAAAATCGACATGGTTTAAGAATTCATCATAGTCTTTTTCGTATGAATTGTCAGATTTCTTCTCTTTTTCATAAAGCGATAAAACAATGTTTTTTTCAAAGCTTTGCCTATCAACAGGATGACTAAATCTGATTGTATTTATGACATTCCTAATATTTGTTTCTGTAGGGTTGGAGTAAAGCTCACCTCGATTTTTGAAATTATATTCGAAATCAGGAGAAATAAAGGAAAAGGTTGCACTATTTTTTTCTAGTTCGCTATTTTTAGCCAATAATTTTGACTTATCCAATACGACTGTATATTCAATACCAAGTGGCCACTTTCTCTCTTTTGGTGTGAATTTTATTGTTGAATCATTTGACCATGTCCATTTTCCCTCAATGTTTGGTGAAATACTAATACCTTCTGCTATTTCATCTTTATTGATTGATTCTAAGGGAATTGGTGGACGTTTAGCACCGGTGAATTGGATATATATTATACCGTTACTTGTACTTGGTGGGACTAATTTAGCTGAATAGCTATTTATTATTATAGGTGCTGGCTCAATCGGTTTTGGGCGATTTAAATACCAATGATAGGCGTAATTACCAGAAAAGTAAGCAATAAAGCCCAAAATAAGAATTGCACCAATTAAAGTTTTTATTTTTTTTAATGTAGAACCTACTGCATAATAAAATCTTTTTGCATTAGGTAGCCAGTCTGGTGTTGACCATTTTATATCACCGATAATTGGACTAAATAACCAAAAAAATCCTTTTGCTAAGATTAATAAAAAAAACAGAAAATAACTGATTATTTCCCAAGCCTTTTGCAAAACATAGAAAGGCAGTTGCAAGATTAATTTCAGTAATCCCATTATTTATCCCTATTCCTTATATAAAAACTTAAAAATCAATTTTTTTATTATATTTTATATTTCAATACGCACACTTATCAAAATTTCGACAAGCTTTTTTATCGTTTATTTTTAATAGTGAATATTTTTTTAAAAATACTAATTTTTTATAATATAACACTTTACATAAAAACGCCACTTACAAATATAAAATGTAGATATTTAAAGGGATCGGATAACCAGTTGAAAAAATAGGCATTTATAATTATCAATTTACTTTATTTTTTAGCAATAAAAACTGCCCGTATTGGGGCAGGGTAGCCTTCAATTGTTTTGGTTGAATCATCTGGATCTAAAAAGTTGGCCAGAGAATCTGATGTCATCCATTCAGTTTTGCGTTGTTCATCAAAATTAGTTAATGATATATCAACCATTCTTACATCTGAATACCCACATTTTTCCAGCCAATTAATCATTGTAGGAGTAGAAGGTATAAAATAGACATTACGCATTTGTGCATAACGATCACCTGGCATTAACGCTTGATGTAATTCTCCATCAATAACCAAAGTTTCAAGTACTAGTTGTCCACCTTCAACCAATTGCTCCTTCAATTGGAACAAATGATCAAGAGGCGAGCGGCGATGATATAAAACCCCCATTGAAAATACGGTATCAAAAGCATTAAGTTTAGGGAGATGTTCAATTCCAAGTGGTAATAAATGTGCTCGCTGATCGTTACCTAGTAGTTTACGAATAGCTTCAAATTGGCATAGATAAAGCGCCATAGGATCAATTCCGACAGCAAGTTTTGCTCCAGCGCCAATCATTCGCCATAAATGATAACCACTGTTACAACCCACATCTAAAACAATTTTATCTTCTAAACAATCAATATGATTAATTAAGCGTTCCCATTTCCAATCTGAACGCCATTCTGTATCAATATCAATTCCATACAAGTGAAAAGGACCTTTGCGCCATGGCATCATATTTTTTAATAATTGTGTTATCCTCTGCTGTTCACCCGTAGAAAGAGGCTCTTTTGATTTCGCTGTGACACTATGTAATAAATCAATTTGATAAGGTGAGATGGATGGTAAATGTTTAATACTGTTTAGCCATTGATTAAAGCGACTATCTATGTTTTGTTTTTGCCAATTTGCGAGTTGTGCAGGTAATACTTCAAGCCAGCTACTAAGTCTATTTTTTGCGATAATCTGGTAAAAATCACCAAAATCAATCATTCTGTTATCCTTTATCAATTACGCTTAAATTAATCTGTTATTTTATGGCAATAATAGAACCAAAATTAAAACATTGGAACCACGTGTCAATGTGTTTAAAACCAGCTTTAGATAGTCGCTGTTTATGTGTTTCGATAGTATCTGTTAGCATGACGTTTTCCAGCATGTTACGTTTTTGACTGATTTCAAGCTCACTATAGCCGTTAGCACGTTTAAAATCATGATGCATATTAAATAGTAATTCATCAATGCAGGTATCACTAAAGCTAAATTTTTCAGATAAGACTAAAATGCCATTTGGTTTTAACGCATTATAGATATTATTTAAAACACGTTGACGATTTTCAGGAGTTAAAAATTGTAAGGTGAAGTTGAGTACAACCATTGATGCGTTTTGCATGTTAATATGGCAAATATCATCACAAATTACGTCTACAGGTGTGCTTGATTTGTAGGATTCAATATGCCGCTTACAACGTTCAACCATTGGCTGAGAATTATCAACCGCAATAATATGGCAATTTTCTTGATTGACATTGCGTCGAATAGATAATGTAGCAGCGCCTAATGAACAACCTAAATCATAAATCATTGAATTAGGTTGTACAAATCTTCCAGCTAGCATGCCGATCATCGAGATAATATTAGAATAACCAGGAACAGATCGCTGCACCATATCAGGAAAAACTTCGGCAACTTTCTCATCAAAAGTCCAATCCCCCAATTTTTCAATAGGTGTGATGAATAATTGGTCTTTTTTAATATCCATAAAAAGTTATTGGTACGAAAAAAAATAATTTTGTTATCATATCATTATTCGTCTTCAATTGTTCAGATAATTATGAGTTTTATTTATTTTTCTATTTTATTTATGATGATAGTGATCAGTATTTTAATGATTGCTTATTTAGGTAAACGATGGGCATTTTGGTTCAATTTTCATTTTACTAGTTATTCTAAAATCATCTATTGGTTAATTGTTGCAATTGCTGGATTATCACTGGTGCTTTCTAGGGCATTAGATGGTATTTTTAATAAGCTATCTCTGATTTTTAATATTATTTTTGCTGGATTTTTGTGTAGTATTTTTATTTTATTGATTTTTGATGCGATCTATTTGCTCTGCAAAAAAAAATTAAAGCCTAACTTACTGCTTAGAATTGTTTATGTGAGCTTAGTTTTTTCACTATTTTATTACAGCCATGAAATGGCAATTAGTCCGAAAACCGTTTATTATCAAGTAAAAATAGATAAACCTGCTCATGTTGAAAATCTGCGTATTGTGCAGCTTAGTGATATTCATATTAATGAATTAACTTCGAGTGGATTTATTCAGCAAATGATAGATAATGTAAATCAATTAAATGCAGATTTTATTGTAATTACAGGTGATACATTAGATAAACGTTTGGCGCCCTTTACAGAACTAGGTTTTGATAAGCAATTTCAGCAGTTAAAATCGAAACATGGTACCTACGTTATTTTTGGAAACCACGAATATTTAAATACTAGAAATCAAAATAATAGTGAAGAGAATATTATTAATGCTTTTAAGCAAGCAAAAATGAAGGTTTTAAAAGATGATATTGTATACCTTGATGATATAGGAATTACATTAATTGGGCGAGATGATTTTTCTTCTGTACTTTATGATGTGAAAAGATCCACATTAGCTGAGTTGATGATGTTTGCAGATACAAATGCACCCGTTATTTTATTAGATCACCAACCCAAAGATCTTACTGAACCAGCAAAGTTAGGTGTTGATTTAATGATTTCTGGGCATACTCATGCTGGGCAAATATTTCCAATTAACCTTATTGAAAAATTAATGTATAAAAACGCTTATGGTTTGTATCAAAATGAAGATAATAATTTTACTAGCATAGTAAGTAGTGGATATGGTTTTTGGGGACCACCTATTCGCTTAATGACTCGCTCTGAAATTGTGGTGATTGATGTTGTATTTAAAAAAAGTACACAATAAATAGATTTATCTAAATAGGAATTTTACTTTGTCTTATCAACTTATTGTTAATAATGATCAGCTAACTGAGTTTTGTTCAAAAATCGAAAAAAGCTCAGCGATTGCATTAGATACAGAATTTGTACGTACGTGTACATTTTATCCACATTTAGGGCTATTGCAGGTTTTTGATGGAAAACATGCTGCATTAATTGATCCAATTACTATTAGTGATTGGCAAGATTTTTTAACGATCTTAAAAAATCCTAAAATTGAAAAGTATTTCCACTCGTGCAGTGAAGATATCGAGGTTTTCCTTTATTACTTTGGAATGGTACCAACTCCTATTATTGATAGCCAAATATTGGCTTCTTTTTTAGATAATCCGTTAAGTTCTGGTTATGCCAGTTTAGTAAAAAAATATTTAGAAGTAGAGCTAGATAAAAGTGAAACTCGAACAGACTGGTTAAAACGACCATTAACCGAAAAACAGTGTGAGTACGCTATTAATGATGTGTTCTATCTTTTTCCATTGGTAAACATTCTAAAATCACAATTAACCGAAAATGATTATTTGCAAGCCGCTTATCAAGAGTGCCAAATGGCGGTGGCTCGTAAATGTACAGTGATAGATCCAAACAATGCTTATCTAAATATTAAAAATAGTTGGCAATTGAAAGGGAAAAGTCTAGGTCAATTGTATAAATTAGCAAGTTGGCGATATAAATTGTCCAAAGAGCAAGATATCGCTTTAAATTTTGTTATACGCGAAGAAGTTTTGTGGAAAATAGCACGTTATTTACCCTCTTCATTAGCTGAACTTGATAAATTAGGGATGAAAGGTAAAGAAATTCGTTTATATGGGCAAAAAATTCTCGATATTTTATCTGAACCGATACCCGAGGTACCACTTATTCGTAGAATTAATACTTATCCTGATTTCAAGAAGATCTCGGATGAATTAAAAAAAGCGGCTCAAATCATTTCATCAAAAACAGGGCTTAATCAAGATTTGTTACTTTCACGGCGATTAATCAATCAATATATTAAATGGAAAATTGATAAAAAAGGTGACGTACCAGAAATACTAACTGGTTGGCGTCAGCCCTTGTTTAGTGAATATTGTTTGTGATTTCAGTATGCTATTTTTTAAAATAGTTCAGGCTAGCTCGCTTAACATCGATTCAACAATTAAGGAAGACTGTTTTGCTGCGAGTTTTAAAAATGATTGGAAATCCATTGCAGATTCATTATCACCATTATCTGAAATTGCTCTTACTACTACAAACGGTACCTTAAATAGCCAGCAGACATGCCCAATTGCTGCGGCTTCCATTTCTACTGCTATGGCATTTGGAAAGGTTTGTTTGATTCGTTCTAATGTATCTTTACCATTAATAAATGTATCACCACTACCAATTGATCCTTCAACTGCATTAACACCTTGTTTTTTTATACATGATTTGGCTAATGATTGATATTGTTGGCTCGCTTCAAATACAACTGGGCAACCGGACATTTGTCCTGGTTTATAACCAAAAGCGGTTAAATCGACATCATGATAAAATACGTCTTTTGATACGATAATGTCACCAATATTGAGTTCGGTTGAAAGTCCTCCAGCTGAACCCGTATTAATAACGGCATCAACCTTGTAATTATTTAATAATAATGTTGTGCCTGAAGCTGCGGCTACTTTACCAATGCCTGATTGAAGTAGAACTATTTCACAACCAGCAATTTGCCCAAGGTGAAAATCGCAACCTAAATGGCGTTCAATTTGATAATGGGTAATTTTACTTTTTAATATAGCAACTTCTTCTTCCATTGCGGCAATAATAGCGATTTTCATACAATCCTCTTTCTTTTACTTACGGTAACTTCTATTTAGGTGTGATATCATAATTGCAGTAGATTAACTTGACAATATGTGAGTAAAACGGAGATAAAAATTGAAGACAATTTTTATTACTGGCTGTTCAAGCGGGATAGGACTTATTTCAGCCATTGCATTAAAAAAACGAGGTTATCGTGTTATTGCATCTTGTCGCAAGGCATCTGATCAGCAACATTTGATTGAACAAGGCTTTGAAACGGTATTACTTGATTTAGATGATTCTAATTCCGTTAAACAAGCTGCTAAGGAAGTATTAGCATTAACTGGTGGAAAATTATATGCGTTATTTAATAATGCGGGATTTGGTCTGTATGGGCGATTAAAAACAATTAGCCGAGAGCAGCTAGAATCGCAATTTTCAACTAATTTTTTTGGAGTACATCAGTTAACGCAGTTACTACTTCCTGCCATGCTTGAACAAAATGAAGGCCGTATTATTCAAACAAGTTCAATTGTCGGTATTGTTGCAACTCCTGGTAGAGGTGCTTATTCAGCAAGTAAGTATGCCTTAGAAGCTTGGTCTGACGTTTTGAGATTAGAATTAGCTGATACCAATGTCAAAGTTTGCTTAATTGAGCCAGGTCCGTTAAAAACTCATTTTTCACAAAATGTGAATCAAACGGAACAATCAAATATTATTAAAAATCCACCGATAGCTAAGCGATTTACGTTATCACCGGAAGCCATATTACCATGTTTATTTGATGCGTTAGAGCATTCAGCGCCTAAAATACGTTACAGGGTAACAAAGGTAACCAAGCTTGCTGCATTTGCTAAACGTTTGCTTCCTGATAAATTAATGGATAGAATTTTAATTAATAAATAATGAATCAAAATATTCTTAGGACACAATATGCAAAATCAATTTATTTTTGAAGTTAATCAACAAAACTTTCAAGAAGTTATAGAAGGTTCATCTAAATATCCCGTATTATTTTATTTTTGGTCTTCAAGAAGCCCAGATTATGAAGCTATGACACAAACATTAACAAAGCTTGCTAATAAACACCATGGGCAATTTATTTTAGCTAGTGTTAATTGTGATGAAGAGCAAATGTTAGCAGCACAATTTGGTTTACGTGCTATTCCTACTGTTTATTTATTTAAAGATGGTCAACCTATAGATGGCTTTCAAGGACCTCAATCTGAAGAAACCATTAAAGCTTTTTTAGAAAAAGTACTACCAAATGAAGATGAACTTAAATTAATTGAAGCTCAAAATTTATTTCATGAAGCTAAATATGAAGAAGCATTACCACTTTTACGTCAAGCTTGGAAATCACTTACCGATCATTTGGGGAAACCAAGAACAGATATTGCATTAATGTTAGTGAAATCACAAATTGAACTTAAACAGCTAAGTGAAGCAAAAGAAGTACTTGCAACTATTCCTCTACAAGATCAAGATTCAAGTTATCACGGATTACAAGCCGAAATTGAACTACTTGAACAAGCAGCTAACTCGCCTGAGTTACAGCAATTGCAATCAGAGTTTGCTCAACATCCTGATAATGTTGAACTAATGATTCAATTATCTTCACAATTAATGCATGTAGGACGTCATGAGGAAGCATTAGAGCTGTTATTTAAACCGCTGACAAAAGATCTTAACGCCGGTGATGGGCAAGTAAAGAAAACATTACTTGATTTACTAGCCGCATTAGGAACAAGTAATCCGTTGGCCAGCAGTTATCGACGTAAATTGTATACTTTATTATATTAAGATTTATGAAATTTAATAAAATGGCTTCAATCATAAACTATTGTTGAAGCCATTTTATTTAGTGTTCGATAATGCGAGGAAAATCTTCGTTACTGCGCAATGTTAAAACTTCAACGCCATTTTCAGTAACTAAGATAGTGTGTTCATATTGAGCCGAAAGTCCATGATCTTTGGTTTTAACTGTCCAACCATCTTTCATCGTTCGAGTACGCCAATCGCCCGTATTGACCATAGGTTCAATTGTAAAGGTCATGCCTGGTTTTAAAATTACACCACCATCATCAGCATCATAATGTAATACTTGTGGTTCATCATGATAAACTTTTCCAATTCCATGACCACAGTATTCACGTACTGATGAAAAGCCAAACTTTTCAACATATTTTTGAATTGTTTTACCAATTTCTTTTAGACGAATACCCGGCTTTATTATCTTAATCGCTTCATATAAGCTATTTTGGGTAACTTGACATAGCTTTTCACCTGTGACAGTCGGTTTCCCAGCAATATACATTTTAGATGTATCGCCATGATAGCCATCTTTGATTACAGTGACATCAATGTTTAAAATATCACCATTCTTTATTTTTTTTTCAAAATTTGGAATGCCGTGACAAACAACATCATTTATTGATATACAGCTAGTATGTTGGTAGCCATGATAACCAATATTTGCAGGAATAGCTTTTTGGACATTAACAATGTGTTCATGGCAGATTTTATCAAGCTCGCCTGTACTAATACCAGGTTTTACATAAGATTCAATCATTTCTAAAACTTCAGCAGCAAGTTTGCCTGCTATACGCATTTTTTCGATTTCTTCTGGGGTTTTTAACTTAATAGACATTAAATTGTTCCTGTAATGTTAATGAACATATCCTATCATATACCGTTATTTCGTCAAATTATACCAGAGAATTAATTATACCTTTTTCTTATATTCCTATAATTTTTTTGTAAAAAAGTTTCAGGAAAATATATGTTTTAGTATAAAATTCAAAACTATTGTTATATTCGTTCGATATTCTGTATATAATTATACCCATTATAAAAAAGGCTTTAATCGCAATGCAATGTCACTTTTACCAACAAAAAAAGTGTTTATCTTGCCAATGGATAGAACATCCTTATCATGTACAACTGGCAGAAAAACAAAATAAGTTATTACAACAATTAACTCATTTTAAACCAAACGAGGTTAAAGAACCTTTTGCTAGTCATGAAACCGCTTTTCGTAATAAAGCAAAGATGGCAGTGTTAGGTAGTGTTGAAAAGCCCGTTTTAGGTATACAAACGGGGAATGAGGCAGTTGATTTATGCGATTGTCCTCTTTACTCAAACAGTATGCAAAATATCCTAAAACTTGTTCGAACTTTCATTCGTAAACAAGGGCTTATTCCTTATAATATTAATAAGCGTAAGGGGGAGTTGAAATTTGTTATAATTACTGAAAGTAAAACTGGGGGTACGAGCAACTTTATGCTACGATTTGTTTTAAAATCACACGATTTTGTTGCTAAAATAAATGATTCTATTAAACAATTACAAGACAAAATTCAAAACTTAGACGTAATCTCGATAAATATTCAACCAAATCATGCGGCTATTTTAGAAGGTGAAGAAGAAATAGTCTTAACTGATAATTCATTTCTTCCGATAACTTTAAATAACACTCCTCTTTTTATTAAACCTAAAAGCTTTTTTCAAACAAATCCATATGTTGCCAGCAGCCTTTATAAAACAGCGAGTGACTGGGTCACAGATTTACCTATTCAGTCTATTTGGGATATGTTTTGTGGGGTAGGTGGTTTTGGGTTAAGTTGTGCTAACCTTGTTGCTGAGAAAAATATTAGCCTTACAGGTATTGAAATTAATTCAGACGCAATAGAGTGTGCAACTAAATCAGCAAAAAAATTAGGTTTTAAACAATTAAACTTCAAAGCATTTGACGCAACACAATACGCTACAGCTCAAAAAAATGTACCGGATTTAGTTTTACTAAATCCCCCAAGACGAGGGGCAGGTAAAGTACTTATGCAGTATTTGAAACAAATGGCACCTAATTATATTATGTATTCAAGTTGTAACTTATTTTCATTAGTTGATGATTTAATGTTACTGCCAAATTATCAAATCCAAAAAGTAAAATTATTTGACATGTTTCCGCATACTTCACATATGGAAGTATTAATTTTATTGCAACGATTATAAATAAAATAGATTTATGATAAATATTATATGTGCTATTTCCTATCCATGAAATAGCTGTTATTTTTTAAAAGTTGTCATGCTTTTAAGATCAAATTATTTGTAATAAAAATAGTAAATTATAGTTTTTAGGATTGCTATATTACGACGTATAATGCTTTTTATTCCAAATGTTGTCATAAATTAGCCCATCGCATAATTTTAAATTATGCTAATATAAATATCAAATAACTAAATTTTAAGGAAGCGCAAAATATGATTCCTGATGTCTCAAAAGCACTTAGTTGGTTAGAAAAACACTACACCATTTTACAAGGTATTCAACGTGGTATTGAACGAGAAACTTTACGTATTTTGCCTGATGGATCATTGTCAAAAACGCCATTTCCTTCAAAAATTGGTGCTGCGTTAACCCACCCTTGGATAACAACTGATTTTGCCGAATCAATGTTAGAATTTATCACGCCAGTTAATACTAATATTGATTATATGTTGACGTTTTTGCGCGATTTGCATCGTTATGCTAGCGTAAATATTGGTGATGAAATGATGTGGCCTTTAAGTATGCCTTGTTTTGTTGCAAACGAAAAAGATATTATTCTTGCTCAATATGGTACTTCTAATGAAGGCCGCTTTAAAACGATTTATCGTGAAGGATTGAAAAATCGCTATGGTGCAATGATGCAGACCATTTCAGGTGTTCACTATAATTTTTCACTACCAACCGCATTTTGGCAAGCAAGAGAAGGGGTTAAAAATACCGAAGAAGGTAAAGCTGTAATTTCTGAAGGTTATTTTACCTTAATACGAAATTATTATCGTTTTGGTTGGGTTATTCCTTATTTATTTGGTGCATCGCCATCAATGTGTTCTTCATTTATTCAAGATCCAGTTAAAGCTCAAGCCTTTATTGAACAAACAAATGGCAACTGCTATTTACCTTATGCAACTTCTTTAAGATTAAGTGATATTGGATACACAAATAATGCTCAAAAACAGCTTGGTATTACTTTTAACCATTTGGAGACATATGTAGAGGGTCTAAAACGTGCAACGCGCACAGAGTCTGCAGATTTTGCTAAGTTGGAAATTAAAGTGGATGGGCATTATCGCCAATTAAATGATAATGTATTACAGATTGAAAATGAGTTTTACGCACCTATTCGACCTAAACGAGTACCAATGGCAGGGGAATCTCCATCGGATGCACTTTTGCGTGGTGGTATTGAGTATATTGAAGTAAGAGCATTAGATGTTAATCCATTTTCGCCAATAGGAATTACTGAAGATCAAATACGTTTTATAGATCTATTTTTAATTTGGTGTGCACTAGCACCTGCACCAGAGATGAGTAGTAAAGAACTTGAATGTGCTAAATTGAATTGGAATAGAGTCATAATAGAAGGGCGAAAACCAGGACTTGAGATCGGTATTGGTTGTGAAAGTAATCGAGAGCCATTATCTAAAGTTGGTCACGAATTATTTAAAGATTTGTTACGTGTTGCTGATGTTTTAGATCATCAAGATGATATGCAGCGTTATCGTAATGTTTGTGAACGTCTAGATTTAATGTTTGATCAACCTGAATTAACTTTATCAGCAAGAACATTGCAAGCAATAAGTGATTTAGGTACAGCAGAATTTGGTTTAGCTTTAGCAAATCAATATAAAAAACAGCTTATGGTAGAACCTTTAGCATTATTAACCGAAGGTGATTTTGTACAACAACGCAATTTATCTATTGAGAAACAGGTAAAGAAAGAGCAGAATGATACTCTATCTTTTGATCAATATTTAAAAAATTTGAACGACAAAAATGTTTAAAAAGCGCTGTTATACTTTACGATATCAGGCAAACAACAAAGTTGAGTTGATTTTTCCTTATCAACAAATAGCAGTAAATAAACCGTTAATTGATCAAACATCGTTTTCTATTTTAGTTTGGAATATTTTTAAACTAAGAAGGGCTGCTTGTCTTGATATGCTTAAACACTATGTTGATAAAACTAAACTTATTATATTACAAGAAGCACAAACAACATCGCCGTTACTAAATTTTATTTCACAGCACAATAAAATTGCGGATCATGTTCCAGCATATTGTTTTAATGATATTTATGCTGGAGTCATGACAATTTCAGATTCTTTGCCTACCTCACTTTTTTCTTTTAGAGAAAAAGAACCATTAATCCGTGTCCCTAAATCTGCTTTAATTACTATTTATCCAATTAGCAATTCCAAACAACAGTTATTAGTTGCTAATATTCATGCTGTAAATTTTAGTATTGGCGTAAAAGTTTATCGTCAGCAAATACATCTGCTATTAAATCATATAAAAGAGCATACTGGTCCAGTTATTTTAGCGGGTGATTTTAATGCATGGAGTCGGCAACGATTAAATTTGTTGTATCATTTTGTTCGTTCAATTGAACTTAAGCCGGTTAATTTTTTAGTGGATTCTCGAAAAAGATTTATGGGCAGACCGCTTGATTTTGTGTTTTACCGAGGATTACAACTTAATGCGGCTGAAATTATTAGTACAACCGCATCAGATCATAATCCTTTATTAGTGAATTTTAGATTGGATTTGCATTGACAAGATTAATTGTCAATATATCACCTTCTTGAACTCGGTTATTTTTAAGATTATTCCATTGAAGTAGGTCTGTAATTTTAACTCTATAATTTTGAGCAATAGAATATAGATTATCTCCTGCCTTCACTTGGTATGTTATCTGTTTTTTCCCTTTAAAACTTTTATTAGTAGTTAAAATAGAGTTCGTTTGATTGTTGTTAGTTGTACTATATTTAATTGTTGACGACTTAACTTCAAATGGCATATTGTTATGCGGTACATCTTGTAAAAGTTCAGTAACTTGGTTTATAACTAAATTCTGTGCTTTTAATTTTTTGAAAAGTTCTTGAGCATGAACATATGGCACTAGTAAATGAAAAGGGCCATTAACTGTCTGCTGAACATATCCTGCGTTATATGTCATTAAATCATTGAGCGACAGACCCGTATGTTTAGCAATTTTTGCTAATGATATATTCTTAGACATATCAATTCGAACAAGTGAGTTCTCATAATTGCAATCAGGTAATTTAATGCCATAACGTTGGTTGTTTTTAACAATATCAATAATAGCTAAAATTTTAGGCACATAGTGCATTGTTTCATTTGGTAGCTCAAGAGACCAATAATCAGTATCTAAGCCTTTGGATTGATTTGTTTCTATAGCTTTTCTTATTCTGCCTTCTCCAGCATTGTAAGCAGCTAATGTTAATAACCAATCTCCATTGAAACGATTATTCAAAGTTTGTAATAACGAGATAGCTGAACTTGTGGAAGCAATAAGATCACGGCGACCATCAAAATAACTACTTTGTTTAATACCATATTCTTTAGCTGTAATTGGCACAATTTGCCATAATCCAGCAGCTTGTGCTGATGAAGTGGCTAATGGATCATAAGCACTTTCGATTAACGGAATTAAAGCTAATTCGACTGGTAGATCGTTTTTTCTTAATTGATTTATAATATAATAAACATAAGGTTCAGAACGTAAAGCAACAGTTTCAAATGCTTGAGGATTACGCAATAAACGCTCTCTTTCAGCTTTTATGCGGCTATTTTCAGGAACATTAACGCTACTCTGAGCTAACATAAATTGCCAAGGATTTTGAGTGACAGAGGTATGATTGATGCCACCACTCTTAAAGCTACTAGTAACTATTGATTTTGAGTTAGTTTTTTTATAGACATTATTGCTGTATCGAGATCCATAATTTTGGCAGGCGCCCAACAGCAAACATAACGCTGTAAATATTAATAACTTTTTCATTAGTCCGTAAATTTTACCTAAATTAAGATTAGCATTATACCTAAAAAATATCTTTTTGGCTTCTAAAAAAACAAACAATTCTAATTCATTATTAATTTTGAACTTATTTTGTAATTTAGTTTCATGACATCGTAAAAATAAATTAATTTTTTTCGTCAGATAAATTAGACGGTAATGTTATTAATTTATTAGAAATCGAATCTAAATAGCTTTCGATATTTTTATCATCGGGCAGCATTTGGGACGCAAATGCTAAATTTGATAAAGTATATTCATGACCTGCACAGATTAAAGTATCATTAGGCAGTTGTTTTAATTGTTTTAATTGTTTTAAAGAATTTAACATTTGTTCATGAGTACCTTCAAAAATCCTTCCACAACCGGCTGAAAATAAAGTATCTCCGGAAAATAAATAGGGCCTGCAATAATATGCCAAATGACCAAGAGTGTGCCCCGGTACTTCTATAACTTCAAAACTAAAATCACCAATACATACTTTATCTTGTTTGATAAGATAATTAATTGGTAAATTGATTTCACTTGGACCGTAAACATCAATATCTTGATACTGAGCTTTTAATTCGTTTACTCCTCCAGTGTGATCAATATGGTGATGAGTAAGTAAAATTCCAAGGGGTATTAATTTATGCTTATTAATATAATTAATAACAGGTTCTGCTTCCCCAGAATCGATAATTATGGCTTGGTTACTGGCATTGGTTAGAATCCAAATATAATTATCCTTTAAGGATGCAATGCTATGTAGTTTATACATTTTAATTTTTTACCATTAATTATAAATTATGTCGTTAAAAGCAAATAAACTTTTTAAAATTGAATAAAAATATTTAATTAATACATTAGGGGCTGTTGATCTTTGCTGTACATAAATTACTCAACAATACATTGGCAGCCACATTAACATAAATGCCAGTGATACCATACTGGCATAATTCCTTTCTAACTTATCGTATCTAGTTGATATTGAACGATATTGCTTGATTCTAGCAAAGGCATTCTCGACTAAATGACGATAGCGATAAAGGCACCTATCCATACTGCTTTTATCTATATCCTTACCATAATTACGTTTAGCAATCACCGTTCGTCCGCCTTTTTGACGAACAAAGCACCGAAAAGGCTCGCTGTCATAACCTTTATCGGCTATCACTGTATTGACTTCATCGAGCTTTTCAACTAGGTTTTCTGCATAAGTGATATCATGTCGTTGTCCTTCAGAAAGCTCAAAACAAATAGGCAAACCACCACTATCAACCGCAAGATGAATTTTAGTTGAATTACCACCACAGCTCTGACCTATTTGCTCGGAATACTCCGTTGCAGCGCCTGTACTATGTTGATGAGCCCTGATAATCGAGCCATCTAGGAACACCCATTCAAAATCCGCTAGTTGTGATAAATATTTGAAAATATCAACTAATATTCCTTTTTTAGACCACAAATTAAATCGCCTATAGACAGTGCTCCATTCACCAAACTCTTCTGGCAAATCTCGCCAAGGAATACCGGTTCTCATTCGGAAAAGGATCCCTTCAAACGTCATCCGATGCTCGGATTTATTATAAACTCGGCCGGTATTTTTCATTATTTGTAGTAGCTTTTCCCACCGTTTATTTGTTAGCATTGTTCTTGGCATGATGAATCGAGTTATGGTTGTTTTTGGCTGAATTATTATAACTCACATCATGCCGTCTAAAAAATAATCATGAAAGATCAACACGCCCTAATCAATTTTTCGATTTTACGTTTCCTATTTTAAAAAGTGGTGGTTATGTGAATCATTCCTTTTTAGGTGCAATAAAACAAAGAGAATCATTATTCCCAACCGCACTACCAACAGAGCCTTATGTTGTTGCAATGCCCCATACTGATGTTGAGCATGTTATTAGACCCTTTATCTATTTTGCTCGAGCTAAAGGTACGATTCCATGGTGTGAAATGGCTAATAATGACAATGTATTAAGAGCTAATTTTGTCTTTTTACTCGGATTTAATCAAAAAAATGGGCATATTGATTTATTGCAAAAGTTGATGACCTATTTTGTGAATTCACATTTTTTAGAGGCGCTTTATTACGCAGAAACCAAACATGAAATTTTTACACTGTTGACGTCGAATATAAATTTATAAGGAGGCATTATGAAAAAAGTTATTGTTGCATGTGGCAGCGGAGTGGCTACATCACAAACCGTCGCTAGTAAGGTTACTCGTTTACTAAAAGAACGTAACCTTGATGAGATAAAGGTGGAAGTTGTTGATCTTAAATCTGTTGATACTCACATTAAAAATAGTGCTGCTTATATAGCGATAACTAAAATTGAAAAACAGTACCCAATTCCCGTCATCAATAGTATTGCATTTTTAACAGGGATAAATATGGAATCAGAACTACAAAAAATTATCGATGCCTGTAAATAGGAGTGCAATTATGGAGTTTCTAGGAACAATTATAAATTATATTTTGAACTTGGGCGCACCGGTTTTTGTACCATTTATTATGCTAATTGCTGGTTTAATTGTGCGTATGAAATTTAGAGATGGGGCTTCCGCTGCTATTACTTTAGGTGTTGCTTTTGTCGGTATGAGTATGTTGATTGGATTTATGGTTGGCGCTATTGGTTCAGCAGCGCAGACCATGATGGAACGAACAGGTATTGAACTTAGCATTGTTGATGGCGGCTGGACTACTATGGCAAATGTATCTTGGGCATGGCCGTATGCTTTTCTTATGTTTCCTTTGCAAGTAGGAGTCAATATTTTAATGCTAGTCTTAAAAAAGACCGATACTTTTAACGCTGACTTATGGAATGTGTGGGGGAAAATTTTTACAGCTTTTATTGTTGTTGCTGTAACTACTCCAATTTTAGGTTCTGTTATGGCTTTAGCTGTTGCTTTTATTATTGCTACTTTGCAGATCATACTAGAACTTAATTCTGGTGATATTAATCAACATCGAATCGAAAAATTAACAGGTATTCCTGGTGTAACTTGTACTCATAGAATGTTGTTTTTCAGTGCAATTTATTATCCTTTTGATCTATTGCTACGCAAAATACCTATTTTAAATAAACCGATGGATGCAGCAACATTACGCTCAAAGATTGGCGTATTTGCTGAAAATCATGTTATTGGATTTTTATTAGGAGTGACTTTTGGGATTATTGCTGGTTATGATGTTGCAGCAATTTTAATGCTTGGGGTACAAGCTGCTACTGCTCTTATGTTATTTCCAATGATCTCTAAGTTATTTATGCAAGCACTATCGCCGATTTCTGAGGCAATTAGTGATTATATGAATAAACGTTTTGCTGGTCGTAAATTATTTGTTGGTTTGGATTGGCCATTTATGGGTGGTTCAAGCGAGATTTGGTTTACAGTAATAGTTGCTATTCCTTTTACCTTAATTTGGGCTGTTATTTTACCTGGTAACAAAATTCTGCCTTTTGCTAGTATTATTAATGTTGCTCTTATTGTTCCTGCTTATATCCTAACTAAAGGAAACACATTGAGGATGGTAATTTTGGCCATTATTGGAGTGCCATTCTTTTTATTTGTTGGAACTCAATTTGCACCGATTATTACCGATTTGGGATTAGCTACTAAAGCTATTGACATTCCATCTAATCAGTTAATTTCAAATAGTTCTATCGATGCACCTGTTTTTACCTATGCTTTTTCATTTATTTGGCAATGTTTGCAAGGCTATTTTGTACCATTGATTTTTACTGTTTATTGGTGTGTGGGTTATTTCTTTTATGCACGTGAACTACGCAAAGAAGTCATACAAGATGTAGTAGAAAAAATAATAAATAAAAGAAAGTTAAAGTATTCGTTGAACATAATTTGCAGTAAATCTGATGGTAATGTTAATTACCATCAGACAACGAACAATAAGGTAATTGTTATATGGTTGTCGATAAGCGGATTCATGCTGTATTAAAAGCATTAATTCATAATCCAAACATTAGTGGAGTTGAACTTCAATCTGAATTTGGGCTAACCCGTAAACAGCTTAGTTACACCGTTAAGAAAATTAATGATCTCCTTGAATCATCTAATCTTGGGTTAATTAGACGATTTAAGACTGGTAAATTTAGTGTTCCAAAATTAGTGATCGAAACATTTAGGGATGAACCTGTATCTCTTGCTATTGGACGTTATATTTATTCAGAAGATGAACGTATTCATTTGCTTCTGTTTTTCTTGTTAATTAGAACAGAAAGGTTGTCATTAATACATCTTTCTTCGTCTCTTACTGTCAGCCAAAATACAGTTATAAATGATATTAAAAAAGTACAAGCAATGATTGTTCAATATCATTTACAAATCAACTATGACCGTGAGAATGGATATTGTATCATCGGTGATGAAATCGACAAACGTTATTTGTTACTAAAATTAATTCGTAGAATTATCAGTATGCCAATAGCTGATAAAATTTTTAGAGAAAATGAGATTATTACCCAAGGGCACTTAGAACAAGTAGGACAGGTTTTTAGTGAAATAGAAAGAAAATTGAAAATTGTTTTTACTGATGAGCAGTTACAAGAGTTGACTTATTTTATTTGTTTTATACTACAGCGAATAGAAACAGATAAAAAAATTAAACGTTTACCTGAAAATTATGCTGAAGCTGCCAATAGTCGTGATTTTCAATTATTGAAAAAGCTGATCGAAAAATTCGGTATTACAGATCTTAATGAACAAATTTTTTTAATGGTATTAGTTCAAAGTTCCAATATACAAACAATATCTGATAAATATTTTCATTTAGATGCAGTATTGTTAGAAAGTGTCGTTGAAGTTATTAATAATTTTGAACAGATCAGTTGTATAGCTTTCCAAGATAAAAGTGAACTGATTGAACGTATATATCAGCATTGGAAACCAGCTTATTATCGTATTCGTTATCACATTACCAATATTAATAGTGTATATAGCATCGTATTACAAGAGTTTGGTCATTTACATGAAATGGTTAGAAAAGCGATTTCCCCTTTTGAAAAAATTTTACATTGTAATATGCCAGATGAAGAAGTTGCTTTTATTACTGTATTATTTGGTGGTTGGTTAACTCGAGAAGGTTTGATCAATCAAATTAAAACTAAAACTAAAAAGATAGCTATTTTTGTTTGTGAAAATAGTGCAACTGTTTCAACTTATCTTTATTTGACTTTACAAGTTTTGCTCCCCGAATTACATTTTTCTGATGCCATGTCTAAACGTGAATTTGAAAAATATAATCACTATTACGATATTGTTTTTTCTACCTCATATTTATCTACCGATAAATTGTTATTTATTGTCAATCCTTTACTTAATAATTCCCATAAAAATGCCTTTCGAAATCAAGTGATAGGTGCTTTACAAGGTATTGATCCGAGCATAATTCAAGTAGAAGAACTTATGTTAATTATTGAAAAATACACCAATATCAAAGATCAAAAAGCCTTACAAAAGGAATTAACTGCATATCTTTATAACGATGAAGTGAATGATAACCCGGTACGAATAGCACAACAGGAAGTTCCCTTATTAGCCGATTTAATGCAAAAAGAACATATCAATATTACAGAAAAGGTTGATATAACATGGCAAGAGGCATTGGCATTAGCTGCTCAACCACTATTAAATAACCAATCCATAGAAAGTTATTATCTTGAAAGAATGGTTAACAAAATTCAATACGAACAACCTTATATTATGTTGGTTAATGGCTTAATTATTGCTCATGCTGGTATTGATGATGGTGTGAATAAAGTTTCTATGTCTCTACTTAAATTATCTGAAAAAATTAATATTTGTGGTTATATGAAGGCTTATTTAATTGTTGTTTTAGCAACGAATAATCCACAAAAACATCTTAAAGCACTTGCCCAATTAAATGAATTATTAGAATTAAATGACGGCGCAACTCGCATACGAAATGCCAAAAATAGCAATGAAATCTGGGAATTGTTTGCCAATTATCAATGAAATATTTTGTCAAAATAGGAGTTATAAAATGTTAGAAACACAAAAACAATATGTGGTCGATATGGCTAAAAAATCGAGTGAGTGGGGATTGTGTAAACATAAAGCCGGTAATTCTAGTGTTCGTGATAAAGAAACAGGGTATGTATTTGTTACGCCAACAACAATTGATAAAAAGTTGTTAACAATTCGGGATATTGTTGTGATGGATCTTGATGCAAATGTTATTGAAGCTGATTCTGGATTGAGACCAACGAGTGAATGTTTAATGCATCTTGAGATTTATAAAGCTCGCCCAGATATTTTTGCTATTTCGCATACTCATTCTATTTTTGCAACTTCATTTGCTGTATTAGCTAGACCTATTCCCGCTGTTGTTTATGAATGTACAATTATTAATTTAAAAGATGGAGTTATTCCTGTTGCACCCTATGGAAGACCAGGAACTCCAGAACTTTCAAATAGCGTTATAGGACCGATAAAAAGAGCTGATGCGATTCTGATGGAAAAACATGGTGCTATTGCTGTAGATAAAGACCCTTATGAAGCTGTATTAAAAGCCGCTTATATTGAAGAAATGGCTGAAATTTACTATCACTCTCTGCTTATTAATGGTGGCAAAGATCCCGGAGGATTCTCTTCAGATGAGTTACAAAGCTGGGCGTATCCTTCGCAAATTAAGTTTAAAAATAATTTTTAGTCTATTAATTTTAATGTGTTAATTGAAAAATAGTGAGTAAACGAAAGGTTTTTATTTTAAATGTGCTAGATGTTGTTTAAGTTATTAGACATTTTTAATATTATTTGTAACTTTATTTTATCTATATCTTTATAATAAATCCGCCGATATCATCGGCGGATCTTTTTTTATTGGGTTTGAATATATTCATTCATGAATTTCAAAATATATGCCATTGAAACCGAACCAGGATCCATATGACCAATTGCTCGTTCACCTAAACTTTTAGCTCGACCAAATACAGCGATCATTTGTTTCGTTTTTTCTGCGCCTTCCATAGCCGATTGTGCTATTTTAGGTAGCGCATCCATTAACTTCGAAGATGTTAATTGACTTGCCGTTGTTGCACTAGCGGCTAAGGCATCAACCATAGTCTTATCCCCTGGTTTAGCGTTGCCACGTTGATAGACCGCCTGCCAACCTTCATTAAGTAGTTTTGATAGTGCACTTGAATCAAATTCTGTGATTCCAGTAATACTTTTTCCTCCTGCTCTAAATAAAGTACCAAAAATTGCCCCTGAAGCACCGCCCATACTTGTCATTAATTTTGTGCCAATTTGAATAAAAAAATCACCTATGTTAGTTGGTTGAAATTTTTCATCTTGTAGTAACACAATGATCGCAGCGAATCCCCGTTTCATACCAATGCCGTGGTCACCATCTCCCACAATTTGATCTAAAGATGTTAATGTTGGTTCGCTTTCAACCATTTTTTCGGCAGTGAATAACATCATTTTGCGAACTTGTGATAAATTCATTTTATTTTCTCCATCCTAGTGTTTTGCAAGGTAAATCATAAAGATGTTGTAGTTCTTGATCTAACTTTATTAAGGTAATTGAAAAGCCGGACATTTCAAGTGATGTACAAAAATGACCAACAACAACATCGTGGCTGATTATGCCTCGAGTATCAAGTTCAATACCTACTTTACGTGTTATGATGAGAAGCTCGGTGTTACTAAGTGCGCCCAAATTGTTAATTAGTACACACACAGTCGCCGTTTTTGAAAGGCAAATCATCACAAAGGCGATTTATCATATCCTTGACAACCTCATCAGATGATGTTGTTTCTTGCCGGCGTAACCCAGCTTCACCATGGATGCCGATACCAATTTCAATTTCGTTATCTTTTAATTCAAAATTGAATTTATTTGACTGAGGTAATGCGCATCCATCTAATGCTACCCCTATAGTACGAACGTTGTTGTTGGCTTTTGATACTACTTGATAAAGGCTTTCAAGATCGTATTTTTCAAATTGTGCCGCAGCACCAGCAATTTTGTACAAAAACATAATACCCGCAACACCTCGACGATCAGAAATTTTTGATAGTGGTGCTGAAGCAATATCATCAGTAGCGCGAATTGTTTTAGTAATAATATTATTTTCAGCTAGTATTTCAGCTGAAATATCAAAATTCATTCCGTCTCCAGAATAGTTGCCATATAAAAATAGTACACCTTTCCCTTTTTCTATAGTTTTGGTTACTTCAATGATTTGATCTGGTGATGGTGATGTGAAAACCTCACCAAGAGCACAGCCATCAATACCACCATTACCAATGAATCCAGCAAAGGTTGGTTCATGTCCACTGCCACCGCCCGAGACAATGACAACTTGATCGTTGGCAATATGATTGCCATAAACGGCGCAATAATCTGAAATTGCAGTTAATTTTCCCTGATAGGCATAAATCAACCCCTGCATAACTTCTTGCCTTACATTATTTGGATTATTAAGTAGCTTTTTGGGTTTTCGCATTCATTTTTCCTCTTAAGTAATCATAGTTAACAATGTTTATTGTAGAAAAAACTAATAATTCAAACGAATACAATTAATGACAAATAATATCCTACTGATTGCTCATCATCGGGATGATGTAGTTCATTTTTATGATGAGTTATTAATTTGGTTTTTTATTCATGAAAGGTATAATATCTCTAATACTTATTGATAAATTCTTTATACAAAGAATATTACAGTTATAATTTGTAAAAAAGTTTCAGGAGAGAAAGTGTTTTAGTATAAAACACTATTATTAATTATTGATGAATAAAGAATCTTATTTTCAACGTTTCAGCGGTATAGCTAGGCTTTATGGTGAGTCAGCTTTGCAATGTTTTTCGCAAGCGCATATTTGTGTAATTGGTATTGGTGGTGTAGGTTCTTGGGTTGCTGAATCGCTAGTGCGTAGCGGTATAGGTCAAATTACCCTAATTGATATGGATGATGTTTGTGTAACAAATACAAATCGCCAAATTCATGCTTTAAAATCCAATATTGGCAAACCTAAAACCTCGGTTATGGCTGAACGTATTTTACAAATTAATCCTGAATGTATCGTAAATGAAATTGATGATTTTATTAATGCGGATAATGTTGGCGAATATTTAGGAACAAAGCAATCTCCCCATTATAACTATATTATTGAAGCAATTGATAGTGTATACGATAAAGCGGCTGTACTTGCATATTGTAAGCGACAAAAATTGAAAGTGATTACCATTGGTGGAGCTGGTGGGCAAAAAGATCCAACCCAAATTAAAATTTCAGATTTAGCCAAGACAATTCAAGATCCATTGGTAGCGAAGTTACGAGAGAAACTAAAGCATAATTATAAATTAAATAAAGATAGTAAAGGTAAATACGGCATTCCTTGTGTATTTTCGACTGAGCAATTAACATACCCTTCTAAAAATGGAAAAGTGTGTTTAACAAAAAGCGAAGCAGATGGACCAAAAAAAATGGACTGTGAGTCAGGGTTTGGTGCAATTACAACAGTTACAGCTACTTTTGGTTTTGTGGCGGTTAGTTATGTGCTAAATAAATTGTGTAACATATAATTTTTAAAACTAGCCTTTTTTCTTCCATAGCAAATTCTATTAATGATAACCACTTTTTGAGTAGAAGTGATTGCCTTTGTTTTATATCTATTTCTTTTTTACTGATTAAATGCATAAAAAAATCAGTTGCTTTTAGTAACATGCTTTTTTTTATTCAATATATTATTGTATAAAGTAAAAATCTGATTTACGATAACGTCAATTTCGTTTTGTCATTATGCTTAAGCATTAAATAGTTTCAAGGAAGACGCCAAGCGATCCAGATTTATTTTTTAATTTCAAGGAGAAATCTATGGCAGTAACTAACATGAATGAGTTAAATGAGTTAATGGCTCGAGTCAAAAAAGCACAGGAAACTTATTCAACTTATACTCAAGAACAAGTAGACAAAATCTTTGTAGCCGCTGCGACAGCCGCCGCTGCTGCACGTATTCCACTTGCGCAACAAGCTGTTGCAGAGTCAGGAATGGGAATTGTCGAAGATAAGGTTATAAAAAACCTTTTCGCCGCTGAGTATATTTTAAATAAATATCGTCACGATAAGACTTGTGGAGTCGTTGCTGAAAATGAACCATTCGGTACTATTACTATAGCAGAGCCACTTGGTATTATTTGTGGAATTGTTCCAACAACTAACCCAACTTCAACAGCGATTTTTAAATCATTAATTAGTTTAAAAACTCGCAATGCAATTGTCTTCTCTCCACACCCTCGTGCCAAAAAATCAACCATTGAAGCTGCTCGAATTGTTTTAGATGCCGCAATTAAAGCAGGTGCACCAAAAGATATTATTGGTTGGATTGACGAGCCATCTATCGAATTATCAAATGCATTAATGCACCACGATGATGTGTCTGCTATTTTAGCAACCGGTGGACCAGGTATGGTAAAAGCAGCTTATAGTTCAGGTAAACCTGCGTTAGGCGTTGGAGCAGGTAATACACCAGTTGTTATAGATGAAACAGCTGATTTGAAACGTGCTGTTGCCTCAGTACTTATGTCTAAGACATTTGATAACGGGATGATCTGTGCATCAGAACAAGCAATTATTGTTGTTGATTCTGTCTATGATGAAGTACGTCGTTTATTATCTCAATATGGTGCATATGTCTTAAATGCTAAAGAAACTAAAGCAATACAAGGTATTATTTTAAATGACAAAGGCGCCTTAAATGCCAATATTGTTGGTCAGCCAGCAACTAAAATTGCTGAAATGGCCGGTCTTAAAGTTCCAGCTGGTTCGAAAGTACTTGTTGGCGAAGTAAGTAAAGTTGATTTATCTGAACCGTTTGCCCACGAAAAACTTTCTCCAACGCTTGCTATGTTCAAGGCTAAAGATTTCTCTGAAGCTGTTGATAAAGCAGAAAAATTGGTTGAAATGGGTGGGATGGGGCACACTTCGGTCCTTTATACTGATCAAGATAGCAATCGTGAACGTATTGCTTATTTTGGTAGTAAAATGAAAACTTGCCGTATTTTAATAAATCAACCGGCGGCTCATGGTGGTATTGGTGATTTGTATAATTTTGATTTAGCGCCATCTTTAACATTAGGATGTGGTTCTTGGGGTGGTAACTCGGTATCTGAAAATGTTGGACCGAAGCACTTAATCAATAAGAAAACAATCGCTAAGAGAGCAGAAAATATGTTATGGCACAAACTACCAAGTTCTATCTATTTTAAACGTGGCTCATTACCAGTAGCTTTAAGTGAAGTGGTTGAGCAAGGTGCAAAACGTGTATTTTTGGTAACAGATAAATTCCTATTTAATAACGGTTACTCAAAACAAATCACCGATCAATTAGAAGCACAAGGTGTTATTTGTGAAACTTTCTTTGATGTTGAAGCAGATCCAACATTAAGTGTCGTGCGTAAGGGTACTGATTCAATGCAAGCATTCCAACCGGATACAATTATTGCGTTGGGTGGTGGTTCACCAATGGATGCTGCTAAAATCATGTGGGTTTTATATGAGCACCCAGAAACTAAATTCGAAGAACTAGCATTACGTTTTATGGATATTCGTAAACGTGCTTGCCACTTCCCAAATATGGGGCAAAAAGCAAAATTAATTTGTGTAACAACCACATCAGGTACAGGCTCTGAAGTAACTCCATTTGCCGTTGTTACTGATGATGCAACAGGTCAAAAATATCCATTAGCGGATTATGCTATTACGCCTAATATGGCAATAGTTGATGCAAACTTAGTGATGAATATGCCTCGCTCACTTTGTGCGGCTGGAGGATATGATGCCGTAACGCATGCTTTAGAAGCTTATGTATCAGTTATGGCAAGTGAGTTTTCTGATGGGCAAGCGTTACAAGCGCTAAGCATACTTAAAGCTTATTTACCTGCAAGTTATAGAGAAGGGGCTAAAAATCCTATTGCTCGAGAAAAAGTGCATAGTGCTGCAACGTTAGCTGGTGTTGCTTTTGCTCAAGCATTCCTTGGTGTTTGTCACTCAATAGCTCATAAAATTGGTGCAGCCTTCCATATTCCTCATGGTGTTGCTAATGCGATGTTAATTAGTAATGTTGTGCGCTTTAATGCAACCGACAAACCGACTAAACAAGGTACATTTAGCCAATATGGTTATCCTAAAGCAGTTAGCCGTTATGCCGAAATTGCTGATCATTTAGGTCTAACCGCCACTACGGATAATGATGAGAAGAAAGTCGAGAAATTAATTGGTTGGTTAGATCAACTTAGAAAAGATCTTGATATTCCATTTTCTATTAAAGAATTTGGTGTGGATGAAAAGACCTTCTTGGCTCAAGTTGATCAGCTTGCAGTTGATGCTTTTGATGATCAATGTACTGGTGCAAATCCACGTTATCCTCTAATTGCGGAGCTAAAACAGATCCTTCTTGATACTTATTATGGTCGTGCATATCAAGATAAGGGTGATGTTAGCGAAGATGTAGCTGTACATACAGCAGCTAAAGGTGCAGGAACAACCAAAAAGAAAGTAGTTAAAAAGAAATAACATTAAGTTTATTTTGAACTGAATAAAACCCTGAAATAAGCATATATTTCAGGGTTTTTTTATGTTTTTGATTTATTTTTAAGCAAACAAAATAAAATTTGTTTTTTTTGCTTGCAAGGTTAAATGTTCTAGTTCATAATGCGCAGCACTTAGGCCGGCTTAGCTCAGTAGGTAGAGCAACTGACTTGTAATCAGTAGGTCGCCAGTTCGATTCCGGCAGCCGGCACCATTTTCCTAAGTAGACAAATTTATAAAGATTCGGGGTGGGGTTCCCGAGCGGCCAAAGGGAGCAGACTGTAAATCTGCCGTGTCACACTTCGAAGGTTCGAATCCTTCCCCCACCACCATCATCTAATGTTAGCAATAGCTAATTGAAGCATTTAGGTAGCCGAGTTTGAACATGCGGGCATCGTATAATGGCTATTACCTCAGCCTTCCAAGCTGATGATGCGGGTTCGATTCCCGCTGCCCGCTCCAATTGCTGATATAGCTCAGTTGGTAGAGCGCACCCTTGGTAAGGGTGAGGTCGGCAGTTCAAATCTGCCTATCAGCACCATTCTTGTTAATCTCCTAAACTTCTAAAAATATCAAATTTGCCTGCTTTAGAGCTTGTCACTCGGTAACTTTATCTGTTATCATTCAGAGCTAATTTTAAGTTAGTATTATGTTGATATTAAATATGATACTTGGTTAATGTGGTGATTCACCACCGATTTGTATTACATTTGAGGGACGATAAATGTCTAAAGAAAAATTTGAACGTACAAAACCCCACGTTAACGTTGGTACAATCGGCCACGTTGACCACGGTAAAACAACTTTAACAGCTGCAATTACTGCTGTACTTGCTAAAAAATACGGCGGTCAAGCTCGTGCATTCGATCAAATCGATAACGCACCAGAAGAAAAAGCACGTGGTATCACCATCAACACTTCACACGTTGAATATGATACACCAACTCGTCACTATGCACACGTAGACTGTCCAGGCCATGCTGACTATGTTAAAAACATGATCACTGGTGCGGCACAAATGGACGGTGCTATCTTAGTAGTAGCAGCGACAGATGGTCCTATGCCACAAACTCGTGAACACATCCTTTTAGGTCGTCAAGTAGGTGTTCCTTACATCATCGTATTCTTAAATAAATGTGATATGGTTGATGACGAAGAGTTATTAGAATTAGTTGAAATGGAAGTACGTGAACTTCTATCTCAATATGATTTCCCTGGTGATGATACACCAGTAATTCGTGGTTCTGCGCTTAAAGCGTTAGAAGGCGATGCAGCATGGGAAGACAAAATTGTTGAATTAGCAGAAGCATTAGATAGCTACATTCCAGAACCAGAGCGTGATATCGACAAACCATTCCTATTACCAATTGAAGACGTATTCTCAATTTCAGGACGTGGTACAGTAGTAACTGGTCGTGTTGAACGCGGTGTAATCAAAGTTGGTGAAGAAGTTGAAATTGTTGGTATCAAACCAACTGCTAAAACAACTTGTACTGGTGTTGAAATGTTCCGTAAATTACTTGACGAAGGCCGTGCAGGTGAAAACGTTGGTGTATTACTACGAGGTACAAAACGTGAAGAAATCGAACGTGGTCAAGTACTTGCAAAACCAGGTTCAATCACACCACATACTGATTTCGAATCAGAAGTGTATATCTTAAGCAAAGATGAAGGTGGTCGTCACACTCCATTCTTCAAAGGTTACCGTCCACAGTTCTACTTCCGTACAACTGACGTAACTGGTACTATCGAATTACCAGAAGGCGTAGAAATGGTAATGCCTGGTGATAACATCAAAATGACAGTATCATTAATTCACCCAATCGCAATGGCAGACGGCTTACGTTTTGCGATTCGTGAAGGTGGTCGTACTGTTGGTGCAGGTGTTGTTGCTA
>NZ_LZHA01000079.1:0-77297 GCF_001690335.1 Gilliamella sp. Gris1-4
TTTTTAGACCACAAATTAAATCGCCTATAGACAGTGCTCCATTCACCAAACTCTTCTGGCAAATCTCGCCAAGGAATACCGGTTCTCATTCGGAAAAGGATCCCTTCAAACGTCATCCGATGCTCGGATTTATTATAAACTCGGCCGGTATTTTTCATTATTTGTAGTAGCTTTTCCCACCGTTTATCTGTTAGCATTGTTCTTGGCATGATGAATCGAGTTATGGTTGTTTTTGGCTGAATTATTATAACTCACATCATGCCGTCTAAAAAATAATCATGAAAGATCAACACGCCCTAGTAAATAGTAAAACAAAACACTAATAAAATAATGGCAAATACAGATCAGATATTGTATTTGCCTGTTTAAAGATATAAGGAAAATAGCTAATTTCTTTCTAATTGAAAGTTACTGTTCTCAATTTTGTTTTCTCTGATAAAAATCCATAAAACAACGGCACCTATTACATCAAAGAAGGCTAACGCAATGAAAAATGGACCGAAACCAATAATCCCAACGAATGCTCCAATAAATAGATTAAAAATTAGCTGACCTGTCCATGCACATGCTCCTGCCATTCCAACTGCCGTAGCCACTTGGTTTTTCTTAAATAAATCGCCACCTAGTGTTGAAGCAACTGTAGATAATAGTTGATGAGAAAAACCACCTAAGCTAACTAAGAACACGGCTAAATAAGGGTTTTGAACAATACTTACAAAACCAATGGTCATCATAAGTACAGCGCCTATAGAAAAAGTAATTAATCTTGATCTAATTAAAGAAAAACCTCTATCATTCAAAAATTTAGCTACAAATCCACTAGCTAAACATCCTAAATCTGCCATTAAAAAAGGTAACCAAACAAACATAGCAATTTCTTTTAGGCTAAAATGCAGTGTTTCAACAAAAAATATTGGAACCCAAAAGTTAATAGTACCCCAAGCAGGATCGGCAAGAAAACGCGCAATACCAATTCCCCAAAAGTTTCGTTGAGAAAGAATTGATGAAATAGAAACTTTTTCTTTTTTATCAATATCTAAATATTTCTCTTGCCCTGCCTCAATATATGCACGTTCTTCAGCCGATAGCATTTTAGAATCTTTAGGATCTCGATAAAAAGTAAACCAAGCAAGTGCTGCAATCAATGCTAAAGAACCTGAAACAACAAAAGCAAATTGCCAACCTTGAAATAAAATACACCAGGCAATTAAAGGTGGAGCTAACATTGCACCAAATGAAGTACCCATATTAAATATGCCTGAAGCAATACCTCGTTCTTTTGCGGGAAACCATATAGATGCTGTTTTAATACCGGCGGGTATTGCTGATGCTTCACTGAAACCCATTATACTTCTCATAAAAGCTAAACCTTGCCATGTTCCAGTTAATGCATGCCCCATAGTCGCAAGCCCCCACACAATAGCACAAATAGCAAAACCTAACCTTAATCCAATAGTATCAATAAAAAAGCCCATAATTGGTTGACCAATTGTATAAGCCAACTGGAAAGCACTTACTACCCAAGAATATTGTTCTTTAGTAATACCTGTTGTTTCTAAGATAGTAGGAGCAGCAACACCCAAAGCTGTTCTGTCTAGGTAATTAATGATGGTAATTGCACAAATAAGTAATATCATGCTCCACCTAAATTTTTGTACTGTTTTCATTATTACTCCTTATTATTCCATGTAAACTTCAATTATTTTTGTTATTTAGAAAAGTAAAAATTAGCATTATTGAAGCAAATATCTTTGATCATATTTCCTACCAAATTAAAATCAGCAGGAATTTCACCATTTTCGATCCAATTTCCAATCATATTGCACAAAATTCTTCTAAAATACTCATGTCTTGTAAATGAGAGGAAACTACGTGAGTCAGTTAACATTCCAACAAATTGGCTCAATAAACCCATTTGTGAAAGCTGCATTAGTTGACGCTCCATGCCATCTTTTTGGTCATTGAACCACCACCCTGATCCAAATTGGATTTTGCCAGCAATACCTGAACCTTGGAAATTACCAGCCATTGTAGCTAGGACTTCGTTATCTCTAGGATTTAAACAATATAGTATTGTTTTAGGTAACTCATCGGTCAGATCTAAAGTTCCTAACAATGAAGATAAAGGTTCAGCGATTGGTCTATCACCTATTGAATCAAATCCTGCATCTGGACCCAGCAATTTATACATCCGTTGATTATTATTGCGTAAAGCACCTAGGTGTAATTGCATAACCCAATTACGTTTATGATATTGTTTACCTAACCAAACAAGAACTGCTGTACTAAATTGTGCTATTTCTAATTCAGATAACGATTGATTATTTAGACGTTTTTTGAGTATTAAATCGAGTTGTTTTTCTGAAGGGATATCTGCGTAGCGTAATATCTCAATACCATGATCTGATGCTTCACAGCCATGCTGTTCAAAGTGATCAAGCCTTTTTAATAATGCAGTGAGCAGTTCTGAAAAAGTGTTTATTTCAATATCACAAACCTGACCTAATTGAGAAATATAGTTAGGAAATCCAGACAGTTCAATTTTAAATACTTTATCAGGTCGCCAACTAGGTCTTACTTTAGTTTCAAAGGAACCATCTAAGCTTATTTGTTTATGGTATTGAAGTGAATCAATTGGATCATCAGTAGTACCTACTGCCCTAACATTCATTTGTTTCAAAATACCTTTTGTCGAAAATTCTTTTGTAGCTAATTGCTCATTAGCCTGAAGCCAAATTTTTTCAGCTGTTTTTTCATTAAAAAGTATATTTTTTATACCAAATGGACGCCTTAACTCTAAATGAGTCCAATGATAAATTGGATTGCCCAATGTTAAAGGAACCACTTTTGCCCAAGCTAAGTATTTTTCGTAATCAGATGCATTGCCTGTAATAAATTTCTCATCTACACCGGCGGTACGAAGCACTCTCCATTTATAATGATCACCAGCAAGCCAAATCTCTGCTAAATTACGGAAGTTTTTATTGTCCGCAATATCTTTTGGTGGTAAATGGCAATGATAATCATATATTGGTTGATCTGCTGCATAATCAAAATAGAGTCTTTGCGCGACTTCGGTTTGTAACAAAAAGTTTTCATCCAAAAAGTTTTTCATTATATTTAATCCACTCTTAGTTTAATAACCTTAGTTTGATAAATTGCTGACAGTTTGTTTTGCCCCATATTTCATTAAAGAAAGGTAATGTATTGTTACCTTTTCTTTAAATAATGCATTGCTCGGCAAATCTAACCCAAAGACAGCCTCTAGATGTAATAGAGCATTTACTCGTTCAACGCCATCGGTACTAGTTTTAACAATAGTTTGTAGTTTCTCACTCATTGGATCTCGTAAATCTATTGGCTGGTTATTATCATCAATGCCGCCGACATAGCGCATCCAACTCGCAACCCCTAAAGCTAGCAATGAAAAATCTGAACCATTTTTGATATGCCAACGGATTGAATCGAGCATTCTTTGAGGCAATTTTTGAGTACCATCCATCGCAATCTGCCATGTTTTATGTTTTAAAGATGGATTACTAAAACGTTCAATAAGTTTGTTTGCATATTGTTGCAAATTAACATGACTAGGGACGTGAAGTGTTGGTGCTTGTTGTTGCATCATCAATGTTAAAGTTGCTTTTTTATAATTAACATCATTCATGCAATCATTAATGTGCTCGTAACCAGCCAAATAGCCTAGGTAGGCTAAAAAAGAATGGCTACCATTTAGCATACGAAGTTTCATTTCTTCATATGGAACAACATTATCCACAAATTCAGCACCGACTTCATTCCAATTAGGGCGGTTAGTGACAAAATTATCTTCTATAACCCACTGAATAAAAGGTTCACAAGCAATACCACATGGATCAAACATACCGCCTAATGTATCTTCAATTTCAGTTAATGTTTCGGATGTTGCGGCAGGGACAATACGGTCAACCATAGTGCATGGGAATGTTGTATTAGACTCAATCCAATTTGCTAATTGTGGATCTCGAACGTTAGCTAATCCTAATATTGCTTTTTTTAAGACCAATCCATTTTCAGGAATATTATCGCATGATAAAGCAGTAAAGGATTTTAACCCTCGTTGCATTCTTCTATAAAGCGCCTCAACAATAACACCTGGGGCAGACATAGGCTTTGTTGGATTTGCTAAGTCAGCTTTAATTAATGCATTATTCAAATCTAATCCAGCTCCACTAGGTAACATGCAATATCCCTTTTCTGTTACTGTTAATGAAACAATTTCAACTACTGGATCCGTCATCTTTTCTAAAATTGCATCTATGCCATCTGTTGGTGCTAATAATGATTCTTTTACGCTACCAATAATAAATGCTTCTTTTGATGTTGCACCTTTTTCTAACACAGTATACAAATGGTCTTGTTTACGAATTTCATTAATTAATTCTTCACCACCAACAATATTAACTTCACAAATACCCCAGTCACAGTTTCCCTTGTTAAGTAAACGATCGGTCAATAACGCTTGATGAGCACGGTGAAAAGCACCGAATCCCAAATGAACAATTCGTGAGGTTATTTTTTGCCGATCATATAAAGGTCTATGTTGGATTGATTTAGGAAGATTTAATAAATTTAACATTTTATTCACCGTGATTATCTGTTTAATTACTTTATTGGTTAGACATGTTTTCATTTGTTGGCAAACATTTCATCCCAATTTTTTCTTTTTTGCGATATAAATCACATTTTTTGGTTTATTTTATATATGATGTTGAAAAAAAATCTATAATACGAAACTATATTGGCATGCCAATTATGAAATTAAATCAATTTATCCCATAATTGACTTATAGTACTTGTAATAATTAGCGTATAATTACTCAAATTAGACCGAAATTAGAATAAGGATTATAAATAATGCTAACAGTTAATCGGCTATATCAAGAAATTGGTAATGAACTTAAATCACTATTAAAAGGTGGTACCTATAAAATTGGTGACCGATTACCGCCAGAAAGAGATATTGCAGAGGCATTTAATGTAAGTAGAACCGTAGTAAGAGAAGCGTTAATTATGCTAGAACTAGAAAATCTAGTCACTGTCAAAAAAGGTTCTGGTGTATATGTAATTGGTTTACCAAATGAAATATTATCAGAAACAGATAAAAAAATTGAAGAAGAGGATTTTGGCCCTTTTGAACTATTACAAGCTAGACAATTAATTGAAAGTAATATTGCCGCTTTTGCCGCTTCACAAATTGTAAAATCAGATATTATTGAGTTAAGAGCTATTTTAGAACAAGAACGACAAATTTTAGAACAAGATATTTTAGATGATTATAGTGCAGATGAAATGTTTCATATTGCAATAGCAAGAGCGACCAAGAATTCAATACTTGAAAGTCTGTTAAATGATTTGTGGCAAAAACGTACCGCTAGCAAAATGTGGGGTCAGCTACACAGTCGAATAACTGATCATAGTTATCGAAAAAAATGGCTTTATGATCATGAAAAAATTTTACAAGCGTTACAGGTAAAAGATGCAATGGCCGCACGTCATGCTATGTGGCAACATTTAGAAAATGTTAAACAAACATTAATGGCAGTTTCGGATAGCGAAGATCCAAATTTTGATGGTTATTTATTTGACTCAATTCCGGTTAACATTGTTAATCAATAGATAATAATCAGCATTGTTTATAGATCTTTATTATTTTAGAAAAACAAAATGAAATCGTGAAGGAGATTTATATGGAACAAACGATGCGTTGGTTTGGACCAAATGACCCAGTATCTTTAGATGATATTAAACAAGCTGGAGCAACTGGAATTGTTACAGCTTTACACCATATTCCCAATGGAGAAGTTTGGACTATTGAAGAAATTCAAAAACGAAAAAATATTATTGAAGAAAAAGGATTAACATGGTCTGTTGTAGAAAGTATTCCTGTTCATGAAGAAATAAAAACCCATACAGGAAACGTTTTGCAGCATATTGAAAATTACAAACAGTCTATTAGAAATTTAGCAGCTTGTGGCATTGATACTGTTTGTTACAATTTTATGCCAGTTTTAGATTGGACTCGTACTGATCTAGCTTATGAGTTGCCTGATGGTTCAAAAGCATTACGTTTTGACCAAACAGCGTTTGCAGCATTTGATATCTTTATATTACAAAGACCCAATGCAGAAAAAGATTACTCAAAAGAAGATATAGCTTCAGCTAAATCTTATTTTGAAAAAATGACACAATCAGACAAAGATAAGCTTATCGCTAACATTATCGCTGGCTTACCTGGTGCAGAAGAAGGTTATTCTCTTGATCAATTTAGGGCACACCTTGCAACCTATGATGGCATTGATAAAAACAAATTACGTGAAAATTATGCCTACTTTTTAAAAGCTATTGTACCTGTTGCAGAAGAAGTTGGTGTGGTATTAACAGTACATCCTGATGATCCTCCTCGCCCTATCTTGGGTTTACCTCGTATAGTTTCAACTATCGAAGATATGCAATGGATTAAAGATACAGTTGACAGTATTCATAATGGCTTTTGTTTCTGTACAGGATCTTATGGCGTTCGTAACGATAATGATTTGGCAACAATGGCTGAAAAATTTGCTGATCGTGTTCATTTCATTCACTTACGGGCAACAGTTCGAGAAGAAAATCCATTATCTTTTCATGAAGGCGATCATTTAGCTGGTGATGTTGACATGTATGCCGTGATAAAGGCGCTCATTACAGAAGAACAGAGACGTAAAAAAGCAGGAATCAAACGCTCAATCCCTGTTCGTCCAGATCATGGCCATCAAATGTTGGACGATCTGAAGAAAAAGACAAATCCAGGTTATTCCGCTATAGGTCGCTTACGAGGTTTAGCCGAAATTCGTGGTGTTGAGTATGCTATTCTTCGAGCTTTTTTTAACTAATTGAACTAAATTAATCAATTATAATTAGCTAGTCAAAATTCTAATGCCCTTTTAAGGGCATTTTTTTGATATAAAATAATTTTTTAATATATTGATAAACACTTTATCGTAATACATAAAATGCTATTAATGCATAACAATTTTGACATTACATTCTTCTAAGCGCTATATTGAATGTGATCTTTTCTACATCTATATCGTTAAGCAGTTTTTTTAAAGCAGTTTAAATTTAAAGGAGATGTAATATGAATATTTTAAATAACATTTTTTCTAAAGTATTTCCAAATGCTCAAGCAACAGTAGATAATGCTGTTGATGCTGTGAAGGATAAAGTTGAAAATATCACCGCATCTGTTAAAAATACAGTATCGAGTGGTTCAGAGAAAGTCCAAGATAAAGTAGAGCAAAGCGCATCTGCAACTAATGTTAATGTTTCCTCTATTCTCGATAATTTAGCTAAAAAGCATCCTGAAACGCTTAATTGGAAAACATCTATCGTTGATCTATTGAAATTATTAGGTATAGATAGCAGTTTAGATGCACGGAAAAATTTAGCGAAAGAACTGAATTATCCAGGCAATACTGATGATACCGCAGCAATGAATACATGGTTAATTAAAGAAGTAATGAAAAAAATTGCTGAAAAAGGTGGTAATGTAACCCATCTTTTCTCTTAAAAGAGAATATTAAGACAATTAAATCCACCTAATATTTTAGGTGGATTTTTTTTATTAAAGTGGATATTTATTGATTTTTACGTTATTGAAACTTCCAACAATTTAACTAAGCTTTAAAAGCATGTAACTTGTTCATTGCAACGTCTATCCCATCAGACAATAAGATATCTGTACAACGTAAGGATTCGTCAATAGCTTTATCAATTAATTCCTGTTCAGGTTTAGATGGCTTATTTAAAACATAACCAACAACTTTATTTTTATCGCCAGGATGTCCAATACCAATTCTTAACCGATAAAAATTTAAATTATTTCCCAATTTACTAGCAATATCTTTTAGCCCATTATGCCCACCATGACTACCACCAAACTTAAGTTTAGCTATTCCGGGATTTAAGTCGAGTTCATCATGTGCAACTAAGATCTCTTCTGGCTTTATTTGGTAAAATGTAGCCATAGCTTGAACAGCTTTACCACTTAAATTCATGAAAGTAGTTGGAACTAATAAACGTACATCATGACCTGAAATGTTGATTCGTGATGTGTAACCAAAAAATTTTTGTTCATTTTTTAATGATTGATTATAACGTTCAGCCAATTGCTCAACAAACCACGCACCTGCATTGTGCCTTGTTGCTGCATATTCATTTCCGGGATTGGCGAGTCCTACAATCAGTTTTATCGTTGTCATAATATTTTTATTGTTACTAGATTTTATCGATAAAAATGCCCCAAAAAAGGGGCATTATACCAATGATAAAATAGGTTATTGATGGAACATTGCTGAAATTGATTCTTCGTTACTAATTCGACGAATTGCTTCAGCAAGCATACCTGATAATGTTAATTGGCGAACATTTTTCAATGCTTTTACTTCAGCCGTTAATGGAATTGTGTCACAAACAACAATTTCATCAATGGCACAGTTTTTAATGTTACTTACTGCTTTACCTGAAAATATCGGGTGGGTAGCATAAGCAAATACTCTTTTTGCACCTCGCGCTTTTAAAGCATCAGCTGCTTTACAAAGTGTTCCTGCAGTATCAATCATATCATCAACTAAGATACAATCTCTATCAGCAACATCACCAATAATATTCATCACTTCAGCTTCATTGGCACGTTGACGACGTTTATCAATAATTGCCATGTCAGTATCATTAAGCAGTTTAGCTATCGCACGAGCACGCACCACTCCGCCAATATCAGGCGAAACAACAATTGGGCGATCAAACTCACGTTGTAGCATATCTTCTAAAATAACTGGGCTACCAAATACATTATCAACAGGTACATCAAAGAAACCTTGAATTTGTTCGGCATGAAGATCAACGGTTAATACCCTATCGACACCAACAGTTGATAGAAAATCAGCAACAACTTTAGCAGTAATAGGGACACGAGCCGAACGAACTCGACGATCTTGCCTTGCATAACCAAAATAAGGAATAACAGCAGTAATACGACCAGCAGATGCTCGGCGCATTGCGTCGATCATAACTAATAATTCCATTAAATTGTCATTGGTAGGGGCACAAGTTGATTGAATAATAAAAACATCTTCACCACGGACATTTTCATTGATTTGGACATTAACTTCACCATCACTAAAACGGCTTACCACAATGTCACCAAGAGAAGTATAAAGACGATTAGCTATACGTTTTGCTAGTTCTGGTGTGGCATTACCAGCAAAAAGCTTCATATCAGGCACGAGAAATCCTCAAGCATGTATTCATGATTACTTTATTCGTAATCGGTTAAATTGGGGCTATAATTATATAATCATTTATCGATTATGCTCAACTACAATATAAAAATATATTGAAAATATTTGATATATTTTTATAAATCATTAAATAAAACAATTTGGCCATAAGATGCTTTTGCTGTGAACTCAAAATCGAGTAAACTAACTAACAAACCATTCTTTGGCTTTAATAAATTCCACAACAAAAGTAGATAACGTGATGAACGAACAATTAAACTCAGATAACGAAAATATCAAATCTAAAAGAACCATTCGTAGTTTTGTTTTACGGCAAGGTCGTTTAACAAAAGGCCAAGAACAGGCATTAATAAATTTATGGCCGGTATTTGGTATTGAATATGATGCAAATTCACCAATGGTTTTTGACTCTAACAAACAGGTTGTTCTTGAAATTGGATTTGGTATGGGTGCTTCGTTAATTGAAATGGCTAAAAATGCACCTGATAAGAATTTTTTAGGAATCGAAGTCCACAAACCTGGCGTTGGTGCTTGTTTGATGGCAATTGGAGAAAATCAATTATCAAACTTAAAAGTGATGTGTCACGATGCTGTTGAAGTATTAGAAAATATGATCCCTGATCATACATTAGACAAAGTACAAATTTTTTTCCCTGATCCTTGGCATAAAGCAAGACATAATAAGCGCCGCATTATTCAACCCCAATTTGTACAGTTAATTCGACAAAAATTAAAATTAGGTGGAATTTTGCACCTAGCTACCGATTGGCAACATTATGCAGAACATATGTTAGAGGTTTTAACCCAAGCTGAAGGTTTTGAAAATTTATCACCAAGCGGTGACTATATTCCGAGACCTGATGATAGACCAATTACTAAATTTGAAAAACGAGGTCAAAATTTAGGCCATGGCGTTTGGGATCTTCAATTTGTAAACAAATAATTATGCTAAGGAGTCACTATGCAAAATCAAACCATCGATCTACTTTGTCTACACCGCTCTATTCGTGCTTATAAAACAACTAGTTTAACTCAAGAACAAATAGCGTCTATAGTTCGATCAGCACAGTCGGCTTCTAGTTCTAACTTTATTCAATGTTCGACAATTATTCGTATTACAGATCCTCAAAAACGCGAAAAACTAGCTCATTATGCTGGTGATCAAAAATATGTTAACCAAGCCCCTGAATTTTGGGTATTTTGCGCCGATTTTAATCGTCATTTTCAAATTGATCCAACACTTAATCTTGGCAAAGCAGAGCAGTTATTATTGGGCTGTGTTGATACAGCAATTATGGCGCAAAATGCAGTAATAGCGGCTGAATCCTTAGGACTTGGTGCTGTGTATATTGGTGGACTGCGAAATGATCTTGATAAAGCAACCCAATTACTTGAGTTACCAAAATATGTTCTTCCTCTTTTTGGGCTTTGCCTTGGTTACCCCGATCATAATCCAGAAATAAAACCGAGGTTACCTAAAGAGCTTCTCTTTTTTGAAAACCAATATCAACCACTTGATCATGCAACTTTAGCAAAATATGATACCCAAATAGGTGATTACTATCAAAACCGTAGTACTAATCAAAAAACCGGTGGTTGGAGTGATAAAATTGCAAATACAATAAATAATGAACAACGTGATTTTATTTTAGATTATTTACATAAACAAGGATGGATCACAAAATGAAAAATAACCATTACCAATTAGATAAAGTCGTTATACTTAGCCGTCATGGTATTCGTACGCCATTGCAAAATACTTTGCAGTTTTTAGAAAAAGTTACTCCCTTTAAATGGCCTAAATGGGATCATCCATATGGTTATTTGACCACTCGTGGTGGAATATTAGAAGTTTATTTTGGCAGCTATTTATCGACTTGGCTTGAAAAACACAATATAAAATTATCAAAACATGATACTGAATTATTCGTGTATTCTAATAGTCTGCAAAGAACTGTCGCGACCGCTCAATTTATGACAGCTGGTGCCTTTGCTGGGTATGATATTCCTATTCATCATAAATATGCCATTGAAAAAATGGATCCGATTTTCGATCCTAGCTTGCAAGACGATTCAACTGAGTTTAAAAATGCGGTATTGCGTGATATTGAAGAAGCTGACAAAGCAGCTAATATTTTTAAAAGCCTAGCACCAGCTTATGAAACCCTTTCCGATATTTTGGATTATAAGCATTCAAAATTATATGCTGAATATAAATGCGATTTAGCCGATATTCCATCCGAACTTTATTTTAAAAAACATGAAGAACCAGCACTCCTCGGACCACTTGCGATAGGTATTTCAGCCGTTGATGCATTCTTATTGCAATACTATTCAGCCTTTCCAAAAGAACAAATTGCATGGGGTAGACTGACTAGCCAAGAGCAGTGGCAACAAATTAGCGCAATTCGTAATCAATATATAAATTTAGTTTGCCATTCTAAGACGCTTGCCAAACACTCAGCTGCACTTATTATCAACATGATAAACGATCTTATGCTAAGAGATAGTAAAGTCAATTTACTTGTTGGTCACGATAGTACCATCGCTTCATTACTGGGTGCATTAGACTTTAAAGACTACCAACTACCAAATCAATTTGAAATAACCCCAATTGGTGGAAAAGTAGCTTTACAGCGTTTTCGTCACCTATCTACAGGCGAATACTTTTTTAAAGCCGAATATATTTATCAAAGTTTTGAACAACTCCATAACGGGCTAGCACTTGATGACAATAATTTACCACAACATTATCAACTTCATTTGGAAAATGCTTCTGTTAATAATGATGGTTATTATTATTGGTCAGATTTTGAGGAAAGAATAAAATCAATTAAAACTAAGTAATTAACCATTAGGTTATCTAATTTTTCCTATCTAACTGGGATTAAACAAGTTAATAATAAAAAGTTAAGCTAATTCTAATTAATAAAAAATTTCTTGTTAAAAAGTTTCCGGTAGATATACGTTTCAGTATAAATGTTAATTGTTTAGCTTACTTAAATCATAGTCAATTACAATAGACTAAATGAAGCGTAAATAGCTCAATGTAATCGTTTTCAACGGTTGATTACATTATTTTTATTTAATTCTATTTTCGTCTCAATTAATTGCTTTGAACTTTATTATCAATAAATAACTGATCATTAATCAGTACTTTTATTCATCATAAAATACAAAATTTATACTAAAACGTATATCTACCGGAAACTTTTTAACATAAAATAATTTAACACTTTATGTAATCGATTTCATAAAATGTTATCTAGATCACTTTTTCAAAATAATTTTAGTGCTATTATCTTACCAAACAAATAACTTACCTGTTCATCAACATGTAAAAGATTCTTAAATGATTGTGTGATCATTTAAAGCCTAACAAAGGAAGTTCATTATGAATCAAAAAATAAAGTCATCACTAAGTAATAAGAATTATTGGGTATTCAGCCTCTACTTCTTTCTGTACTTTTTTATTATGGGAGCATACTGTCCTTTTTTTCCCGTTTGGCTAAAAATGAACGGGCTTAATGAGGCAAATACTGGGTACGTTTTTTCATTTATTTCACTATTTGCGCTTTTTTTTCAACCTTTGTTTGGATTAATTTCAGATAAACTAGGATTAAAAAAACACCTTCTTTGGGTTATCACACTTCTTCTTGTACTATTTGGTCCATTTTTTATCTTCATTTTAGGACCGTTACTTAAATTAAATGTCACCTTGGGCGCAATTGTTGGTGGATTTTATCTTGGTATGGTATTTAGTGGTGGTGCACCAGCTATTGAAGCACTTGTCGAAAAAATAAGTCGACGAAGTGGTTTCGAATTTGGCCGTTGTCGTATGTTTGGTTGTTTTGGTTGGGCTATATGTGCTTCGTTTGTTGGAATTATGATTTCTAAAGATGTCAATGCCGTTTTTTGGTTATGTTCTGGATTTGCATTGATTCTTTTAGTTCTAGTTAAAATCGCCGATCCTGCAAAAACCACAACAACAGAAGTCGTTGAGCAAATGGGATTAAATAAACCAAAGCCATTCAATCTAAAACTTGCCCTTGATTTACTTAGTATGCGCAAAACATGGTTTTTCATGCTTTACATTATTGGAGTTGCTTGTACTTATGATGTATTTGATCAACAATTTGCAAACTTTTTTACCTCATTTTTTGCTAACGAACAAGTGGGTCGTGAAGCTTTTGGTTATGTAACGACACTTGGTGAATTTTTAAATGCCACTGTGATGTTTTTTGCTCCTCTGATTGTAATGAAATTAGGTAGTAAAAATACATTACTTATTGCTGGTGCTATCATGTCTATCCGTATTACAGGTTCAGCATTTGCCAGTACAGCGGTTGAAGTGGTGATATTAAAAACGCTACATATGTTCGAAGCACCTTTATTACTTGTTGGTGCATTTAAATATATTACTAAACACTTCCCTATTCACTTATCAGCAACTGTTTACTTAATTGCATTTTGTTTTGCAAAACAATTATCTATTATGTTTATGTCCACTTTTGCGGGGTTAATGTATGTTAAAATAGGTTTCGAAGGAGCATATTTAATCCTTGGCTTGATCGCATTTAGTTTTACGCTTATTTCATCCTTTACATTATCAGGGCGTGGACCATGGGATCTGTGGAAACATAACAACAGTGAAAGGTCTGAAGATTAACAGATACTCACTATAACTATTATTGAATTAGATGAAGGTTTTATTATGAAAATATTAGTAACTGGTGGTTGTGGATATATAGGAAGTCACACATGTGTTCAACTAATTAAATCTGGCTATACACCAATTATTATTGATAATTTGTTTAACAGTAAAGCATCAGTACTGGATAGGATACAAAAAATTACTGGGCAATCCGTCATTTTTTATCAAGGCGATGTATGCGATGAAAAACTATTAACTAAGATTTTTTCAGAACATGACATTAAAGCAGTGATCCATTTTGCTGGCCTAAAAGCCGTCGGTGAATCAGTTCACAAACCACTAGAATATTATGAAAACAATGTCTACGGCAGTATCGTACTGATGAAAGCAATGCGAGCTGCAGGCGTTAAACAGTTAGTATTTAGCTCGTCGGCCACGGTCTATGGCGAATTAGCCCCTGTTCCTTATGTTGAAACATTACCGCAAGGTTTACCTACTAGTCCGTATGGAAAAAGTAAATTAATGGTTGAGCAATGTATTATGGACTTAGCCGTTGCTGAGCCCGATTGGTCACTAACTTTACTACGTTATTTTAATCCTGTTGGAGCCCATCCAAGTGGATTAATGGGCGAAGACCCACTTGGTGTTCCTAATAATCTTATGCCTTATATTACGCAAGTTGCTGTAGGCAAAAGAGAGTCATTAGCTGTTTTTGGTAATGATTATCCAACAGTAGATGGAACTTGCGTTCGTGATTTTATACATGTTGTTGATTTGGCGGATGGGCATATCGCTGCACTCAAAACCGATCAAAACAAAGCTGGTGTGCATATTTACAATTTAGGTTCAGGTGTTGGTTATAGCGTATTACAAGTCATTAAAGCTTTTGAAAAAGCATCAGGAAAACCTCTTAATTGGCACTTTGCTCCAAGACGAGCAGGTGATTTACCAGCATTCTGGGCTGACGCTAACAAAGCTGAGCAAATATTAGGTTGGAAAACCAAACTCACGCTTGATGACATGGTAAAAGATTCATGGAATTGGCAATCAAATAACCCTCAAGGCTATCCTGATTAACAATACATTTTATAAAACATACAAAATTAAAAGAAGAGGCAAAAATGGATATTTTTAACCCAGTTGACCATCCTCATCGTCGTTACAACCCATTGACCAATCAATGGGTACTTGTTTCACCACATAGGGCAAAACGCCCATGGCAAGGACAACAAGAAGTATTAAACGAAGAGCAAAAACCAAGTTATGATCCAACTTGCTTTTTGTGCCCAGGAAATAAACGGGTAACAGGAGATATCAACCCCCAATATAAGGGAACATTTGTTTTTACTAATGATTTTGCAGCACTAATGGAAAATACTCCAGAATCACCACAAAACGCCGATCCTTTATTCCAAATGCAAAGCGCAAAAGGTACTAGTCGAGTTATCTGTTTTTCACCCGATCACAGTAAAACATTACCTGAACTTGATTTACCTGCAATTGAAGGAGTAATTAAAACTTGGATAGAACAGCTGCAAGAGTTGGGCGAAAACTATCCTTGGGTACAAGTGTTTGAAAATAAAGGATCAGCAATGGGGTGCTCTAACCCTCATCCACATGGACAAGTTTGGGCAAATAGCTTTTTACCGAATGAAATTGCGCGTGAAGATCTAAATATGCGTAATTACTTTGAAAAATATCATCGCAATTTATTGGTTGATTATGCTGAAAAGGAACTTATTAATCGTGAGCGAATCGTTGTAGAAACTAAGTATTGGCTTGCCGTTGTTCCTTTTTGGGCAATATGGCCATTTGAAACATTATTATTACCAAAAATTCGCATTCCACAATTAACCCAATTAAATGACGAACAACAAAGTGATTTAGCTATTGCGCTCAAAAAATTAACGAGTCGCTACGATAATTTATTTCATTGCTCTTTCCCATACTCTATGGGCTGGCATGGTGCGCCATTTATGCAAGATAAAAATGATTATTGGCAAGTACATGCACATTTTTATCCCCCTTTATTACGTTCCGCCACAGTAAAAAAATTTATGGTAGGTTACGAAATGTTAGCCGAAGTACAACGTGATTTAACCCCAGAGCAAGCAGCTGAAAGGTTACGTAACGTTAGTGATGTGCATTATAAAGACAAAAAGGATAAATAGATGAACGCATTAATCAAAGCAACTACACAAGCATTTGAATCTAAATTTGATTATAAACCCGATACACTTATACAAGCCCCCGGTCGTGTAAATTTGATTGGCGAGCATACCGATTATAATGATGGTTTTGTTTTACCTTGTGCTATCGATTATCAAACGATAATAAGTTGTCACAAACGTTCAGATAATCTTGTTCGAGTTATTGCGGTTGATTATGATAATCAACAAGATGAATTTTCTTTAGATTCTTCTATTGAAAAACATCCGGATTATATGTGGGCTAACTACATACGTGGGGTGGTAAAACACTTAAAAAAATATGCAAATAATATCCATGGCGTCGATTTTGCTATTAGTGGAAACGTTCCTCAAGGAGCAGGACTAAGTTCATCAGCATCTCTAGAGGTTGCCGTAGCTAAAATGTTCCAAGTTCTTTATAACTTGGCTTTAGATGGCACCAAGTTAGCCCTAATTGGTCAAGAGGCCGAAAACCAATTTGTTGGTTGCAATTGTGGCATCATGGATCAACTAATATCTGCCCTTGGACAAAGTCAACATGCATTATTAATTGACTGTCGTTCATTAGAAGTTAAACCAGTCTCAATTCCTAAAGATTTTGCTGTAGTTATCATCAATTCAAATATCAAACGAGGATTAGTTGATAGTGAATATAATACTCGACGTAAACAGTGTGAAGCAGCAGCTCAAGCCCTTGGGGTAAAAGCCTTAAGAGACGCGTCCTTAACCGAATTACAACATATTGAAAACACGCTCGATCCAATTGTCTTTAAACGAGCTCATCATGTAATCACTGAAAATGAGCGCACACTAAAAGCAGCACAAGCTCTTACAGATGGTGATTATAAATTATTATCAAAACTCATGGCACAAAGTCACAATTCAATGCGTGATGATTTTGAAATTACAGTCCCCGCTATTGATTATCTAGTTGAAATAATTCACGGTGTAATTGGTGAACAAGGCGGTGTTCGCATGACTGGCGGTGGCTTTGGTGGTTGTGTTGTGGCATTAGTACCAAAAGATAAAGTTGATGCTGTTAAAACCGTTGTTAGCGATAGTTATGCTAAAAAATTTGGTATTAAAGGAGATTTTTATGTCTGTAAACCAAGTGAAGGAGCACACGCGATATGCCTATAACGCAAATTATTGAACTGTCCAATAAACAAGGAATGCGAATAAAACTTTCAAACTGGGGAGCTACATGGCTCTCCTGTGAATTGCCCGTTAATGGACAGAATCGTGAAGTGCTACTCGGCTGTCGCTCACTTGAACAATACCAACAACAGAATGCCTATTTAGGTGCTACAATTGGCCGATATGCTAACCGTATTGCCAATGCTACTATTAATATTGACAATAAACAATATCATCTCACTGCGAATCAAGGTGTAAATCAGTTACACGGCGGAAAATTAGGCTTCGATAAACAATTATGGTTAATTCAATCTTGCTCCGATCAGCAAGTGACCTTCCTTTTGATTTCACCTGATGGTGATCAAGGTTTTCCTGGTGAGTTGAATGTAACTGTAACGTATAAACTCACCGATGACAATCAAGTAATTATCTTGTTTAATGCAACTACAACAAAAACTACGCCAGTGAATTTGACTAATCATGCTTACTTTAATCTAGATGGTGAAATAAGCAAGAATATACTTAATCACAGATTAAAAGTAAATGCTAACTATTATTTGCCAGTTAATGCCAATGGTATCCCTAATAAGGGCTTAGCTAGTGTTGCCATGCACAATATGGATTTACGTCAACCAAAACTTTTATCGGAAAAACTACTTGAAAGCGCAGAAAGGCAAATAACTGGTGGTTATGATCATGCTTATTTATTAGATAAAACCAAAGCGATAGCCGCTCAACTCATTTCATCTGATAAAAAAGTAACAATGAATGTTACTACAACCAAACCGTCATTACAGATTTATACAGGTAACTTTTTACAACATACACCAAACCGGCATAATGGTGAATATGGAAATTTTGCTGGCATAGCATTAGAAAGCCAATTTTTACCGGACAGCCCTAATCATCCTGACTGGCCACAACCAAGCTGCTTTTTACAACCAGAACAAATATATGAACATTACACTGCTTACCAATTTTTTATAAATCAATAAGTTGTTTGACTTAATTATTGCTGTATATTAATAACATCTAGCTTTTTCATATTTACATTACTAGAAATCTAACAATTTGAGCAAAAGAATTTTGCACGGTTAAACTAACAATCCTAAGTAAAATTAGGTATGATACAGTCATCATACCTAATGGATAATATTAAATATGAAAAGCAAAAGTTTAACTGCTATTTTTCCGGGGACTTTTGATCCCATCACTAATGGTCATATTGATCTTGTTACACGAGCTTCGTTACTGTTTCCTCGATTAATTGTCGCTATTGCCGAAAATCCTAATAAAAAAACACTCTTTACTCTAGAAGAACGCGTAAATTTAGCGTCAACAGCAGTTGAACATTTACTCAATGTCGAAGTTATTGCCTTTGACAATTTAATGGCTAATTTTGCACAAACCCATAATGCCACAGTTATCGTTCGAGGCGTTCGTACAACACACGATTTTGAATACGAAAGGCAACTTGCCGAAATGAATCGTGCATTAAAATCTGATTTAGACACTATCTTTTTAATGCCATCAATTGCAATGGGATTTATTTCATCAACAATAGTGAAAGATGTTGCCTACCATGGTGGTGATATAACAAATTTAGTACCACTGCATGTCAAAACAGCTTTATTAAAGCGCTTAACATAAATAAAAACGTCTATGGTTAATTTTTATACTCCACAAAGAAAAAAGTTCACACCACAAAAATTGACAGTAACTATCTCATCTTTAGATGCTTTTGGACAAGGCGTGACCAATCATAAAGGTAAAACAATTTTTGTAAAATCAGCCTTGCCTGATGAAAGCGTTGATATTGAGTTAACTGAAAATAAGAAAAATTACGCTAAAGCTAAAGTCATTAGATATCATAATCAAAGCAAATACCGCGTTAAACCTCTATGTGAATATTATCAACAATGTGGAGGTTGTGAACTACAACATATTGCACCACAGATGCAACAACAAGCAAAATATAATGCGTTGATAAATCTATTACAAAAAGAAACAGGACAACCTTTAACAAATATCGTTAAAAATTCACCGCAAATTATTGCCGATCAACCTTACCATTATCGTCGACGTGCAAGACTTTCAATTAATATCGTTAAAGGCCAATTAGCAATTGGATTTCGCCAAGCAGAATCCAATCAAATAATCAATATCAAACATTGTCCGATATTAGTTGACGAATTAGATTCATTGCTAGCGCCATTACAAAGCATGCTCAATAACATAAAACAGAAAAAAGCACTGGGGCACGTTGAACTAATTTCGGTCGATAGCGGTATTATTCTTGTTTTAAGGCACACTATGCCTCTAAGCAATCATGATGTTAACCTATTAAAAGAATTCGCCGAAAATAACAATATTTCACTTTATTTTCACGGCAACGATTTAATACATATTACCGGTAATACTGAGCATTTTTATTTAATTAATCATTTAAAATTAACATTCAGCCCTCTAGATTTTATTCAGGTAAATTGTAAAATTAATCAAAAGATGATCGAACAGGCGCTTAACTGGCTAACGTTACAACCAACAGATCGGGTTTTAGATCTGTTTTGCGGAATGGGTAATTTTTCGTTACCTATAGCAAAATTAAGTAAAACTGTAACGGGAGTTGAAGGTGTTGATGCTCTAGTTGAAAAAGCAAAATTTAACACTATATTAAATAATACTGAGATTTGTGCGGAAACCAATTTTTTAACTAGCAACTTAGACGATACTCAACAATTTTCGATATGGAGTCAATCACAATATAATAAAGTATTATTAGATCCAGCAAGAGCTGGTGCATTTAATGCAACAATTGAAATCGCAAAATTAGCCCCTTCAAAAATTGTTTATATATCGTGTAATCCTGCTACACTAGCACGAGATAGCAAAGAACTTATCGATGCAGGATATCAAATTGCTCAAGTTGCTATTTTAGATATGTTTCCGCAAACCAAACACATTGAATCAATGTTGTTGTTAATAAAATCAGGGACATAAGTTATGGTATCGATTAGAGGAGCACACCAACATAGTGAGGAACACTATTCTCTTGCTCAATTTGATGTAGAACAATGGGTAAAACAAGAATTGTTATTAACCAATCCCGCATCTTATAAGAAGTTTAGAGAAGTTTGGGATTTTTGTTTTGAAAACAGCGCAGGTGCATCGGAGCAAATTTTCTGTTTCCAAAATGCGATAGAAATGGTCGAAATTCTATCGACTCTTAATATGGATATTAATAGTTTATGTGCGGCTTTATTGCTTCCTTTTGTTGATAGCAAAATTATTCGCCGAGAAGATATTCCTGAAGATTTTGATCGTGAAATTTCTCATATCATTTCTAGCATTGTTAGGATGAAAGAAATTCGCCAATTACGAGCGATTCGTAACGGCAGTGCTACTTCCGAACAAATTGATAGTATTCGCCGAATGCTACTAGCGATGGTAAATGACTTCAGAAGTGTAGTGATTAAATTGGCAGAACGCATTACCTATTTACGCAATTTAATCAATGCACCTCAAGAAGAACAGGTCCTTGCAGCTAAAGAATGTTTTAACATCTATGCGCCTTTAGCCAACCGTTTAGGTATAGGTCAATTAAAATGGGAGCTAGAAGATTTCTGCTTCCGCTATTTACATCCAGATGAATATCGATTAATAGCAAAAAAATTGCAAGAAAAGCGATTGGATCGTGAACTGTACATCAAACAATTTGTAAGCCATTTACAAGATTTGATGAATCAAGATCATATTCGAGCTGAGGTATACGGTCGTCCTAAACATATTTATAGTATATGGCGAAAAATGGAGCGTAAACACCTTCAATTCGAAGATTTATATGATATTCGTGCTGTGCGCATTATCTGCGATCGTATTGAAGATTGTTATAATGCATTAGGTATTGTCCACAGCCATTATAAACATATCGCAAAAGAATTTGATGATTATGTAGCAAATCCAAAACCAAATGGTTATCAATCGATTCATACTGTTGTTTATGGTCCACAAAATAAAGCAATCGAAATTCAAATTCGTACTGAACAAATGCACAATGAAGCTGAACTAGGTATTGCCGCACATTGGAAATATAAAGAAGGCAGTACCGACAAAATGACAGCTTATGATCAACGAATTTCTTGGTTGCGTAAATTATTAACATGGCAACAAGAAATGTCGGAAAGTGGTGAAATACAAGAAGCCGTTCGTAGCCAAATTTTTGATGACCGAGTTTATGTTTTTACGCCTAAAGGTGATGTTGTTGACTTGCCAGCGGGATCAACTCCACTTGATTTTGCTTATCATATACATAGCGATGTGGGTCACCGCTGTATTGGAGCCAAAGTAGGCGGGCGAATTGTACCATTTACTTATAATTTAAAAATGGGCGATCAAGTTGAAGTCATTACCCAAAAACAACCAAATCCTAGTCGAGATTGGCTAAATCCGAATACAGGATTCGTTAATAGTAGTCGTGCCAGAGCTAAAATTCAAGCCTGGTTTAAAAAGCAAGATCGCGATAAAAATATCGCCGCAGGTGAGCAAATTTTACAAAGCGAACTTGAACCTTTAAACATTAGTATAAAAAGTGTCGAAAAAATCTTAATTAATAAATATAACGCTCATTCATTTGACGAAGTATTAGCAGGTATTGGTAGTGGTGATGTAAGGATTAATCAATTAGTTAATTTTATCAATGCACAATTTAATAAACCAACTGCTGAAGAGGAAGATGAAGCAGCATTAAAACAGATTGCCCAAAAAACAAATATACAAGCTAAAAATACTAATAAATTCAACAATAAAAAAGGCAGTGAAATTATTATTGAGGGTGTGGGTAACTTAATGTATACCATTGCAAACTGTTGCCGCCCTATTCCTGGCGATCTAATTGTGGGGTTTGTAACTCATGGGCGAGGTATTTCAATTCACCGAGCTGATTGTGAGCAATTGCAAGAACTTAAAAATCATGCGCCTGAACGTATTACTCACGCTGTTTGGAACAACAATACCCAATCAAGTTATACCATGGTGATAAAGATTGTTGCCAACGATCGAAGTGGTTTATTGCGAGATATTACTACCATTTTAGCTAATGAAAAGGTTAATGTTCTTGGTTTAATGAGCCGTTCAGATATGAAGCAACAATTAGCCACTATCGACGTAGATATGGAAATTTTTGATCAGGATTCGTTAAATCGAGTGCTCAATAAAATAAAACAACTACCCGATGTTATTGAAGCTAAACGTTTTCAAGGTTAATTAACATGTTAAATTGCCACTTTTTTAGTGGCAATTAGGTTTAATATTTATTGCTTTCTTTCTAAAATTTCAAACTGATATGAATAGCCATTTTTATCATCCGGTTGATGCCCTTCTTGATAAATAACTTGCCATTGCTCAGGTAAATAATCAGGGAAATGGGTATCCCCCTGTAGTTCCGCATCTATATGCGTTAAATAAAGTCGATTTGCTAACGGTAAAGTCTGCTTATAAATATTACCACCACCAATAATAAATGCCTCATCAACATTCTGTTCTTGGGCTAACACTATGGCGGCATCAATTGATTGAACCCAACTTACATTTTGAGTTGAATTAGATTCACTTGGTGCTTGCTTTGAAATAATAATATTATGACGACTTGGTAGTGGACGGCCAATAGACTCAAATGTCTTTCTTCCCATAATAACGGGTTTATTAAGTGTGTTTTTTTTAAACCATGCCAAGTCTGCAGGTAAATGCCAAGGCATTTGATTATTTAAGCCAATTACACGATTATCGGCCATAGCTACAATAATACTTAATATCATATTCGTTCCTTTACACATACCCTAAAGACTTTATTCGCTGATTGACATGCTCAGGAAAGATAGTTTGACTCCAAAGTCGTTCGCTTAAAGAAAGTAACGACTCCTTTTGTCCAGCAACGATCCAATTAGACAATTCTGTAGCAACATCAGGGTATATTATTGGTTTTGGTGAAGGTAAATCTAACCAATACTTAAGTTTGATACAGTTTAAACTTTCCATAACCGTTGCCATATCAAGAGATCGTAAACATTGAGCATTATAAATTTGTTCAAATTGACCTGCAACAGGCTTAGTAAGAATCTTTTTACCAAGCGTTAATGCTTCAGAAATCAGTGCAAAGCCCGTATTTGAAATAATGCCAGAGCAATTGACTAAAGCTTGCGTAAAACTATCACGACTAAGAGGTTGAAAAATAATATTACTTTGTTGTGATTCTTGCTTTATATCCGGGTGAAAACAGATGAATTGATGATCTTGAAATTGTTTTAACATACCAATGATCTCATCTATACCTTCAAACGGCAAATAAACCACAATGCTACCATCTTCTATTGGTGTGGCATTAAATGAATCAATCATCGGTGGCAATAACTTATGCCCAAAATGAAACCAATGCAAACCAACAGGCTTAGTAACTGGCGCATAATATTTCATAATTACATTGGCAACTAGCCCATATTCTTTAGGTTTAAGATATTGGCATACAGCCTGATTGCTTATACCTAAACAGTCACGTTGCTGATGATGTGCGGCCCAAGCGCTAACTGGCTCAAAATCGCTAATAATACAATCATACTTTGATAAATCGAGTTCACGCACATCTTTAATAAGTCGAAATGCACGAATTCGTTGTATGGTTTTACGAAAATTAATTTTACCATTTAGTGTTGCAAAGGTGACACCTCGATAAGTCTTATAATCACCAAAAACTTGCATATCAAAATAGTCTTTAGGATCACGTCCACTAAAAATATAATCAACATCAGCTCCAGCTTTTTTTAATGCTTTAGCTAAAGTTCTACAACGACTGACGTGGCCATTTCCTGTTCCTTGAACACCAAAGAGAATTTTCATATCTTTATGATTTGTCAATTTAAGTTATATAAATATAATAGCAGAACAGCTTATTATTATAAAAATTATTTTCTATAACTAAATAAAATTATTGCATTAATAAGTTACCATAATCCAAGATTGACTATTACTAAATCATCTCACCCTATTTTGAATAATGGATACTTGCAAAATGAGTTCTTGTAAATAGTTTATATTGTTTTTAACAAATACTAATAATTGTTTTTCATTTTGGCAAAAAATGCTAACATATCGCTATTATGACAATGATTAATTATTGGCAAAAGCTCAGCAAACGCTTACCTATTAAAATCGCTTTCCCGCACTTATTATTAGGTGTGATCGCTACTGTGTTCAGTTTATGTCAACACGATGCACTTCCAACAGAATCTTCGGTTTCGCAAATTGAAATTATTGCAATTGCATCTATTGTACAAGATCACCAAGAAATAGATCGAAAAAAATCCCAAACGCTACCGCAGTTACAAAAGCAATGTATTGTAGCGCTTTTTATCAGACCCAATTATATTGAGCTTTCACCAAGTAAAGTTATCCGACTATCCCCCTATAACGGCATACGAGCCGGACCTATAGCTACCGCTTAATGAGATTATCACGCAAATAAAATTAATTTTTATATAAGGCTAATGCCCTAGATCCGTATAGAAAAAACAAGAGAAAAGTTATGTTATTAAAATTATTGACAAAAGTATTTGGTAGCCGCAATGAGCGCGTATTAAAAAGTATGCGTAAACGAGTTGAAAAAATTAATGCACTTGAACCAGACATGGAAGCATTAACTAATGATGAACTAAAAGCAAAAACTACAGAATTTAAAGACAGGATTGCCTCTGGAACCCAATTAGATGATATTTTGGAAGAAGCTTTCGCAGTGGTACGGGAAGCGAGTAAACGTGTATTTGGCATGCGTCATTTTGATGTGCAGTTAATCGGTGGTATGGTATTAAATGAACGTTGTATTGCTGAAATGCGTACTGGTGAAGGTAAAACTTTAACAGCGACATTACCTGCCTACTTAAATGCACTAACAGGTAAAGGTGTACACGTTGTTACGGTTAATGATTACTTAGCGCAGCGAGACGCTGAAAATAATCGTCCTTTATTCGAATTTTTGGGCTTAACTGTAGGGATTAACCTGCCCAATATGCCCGCACACATAAAACGTGAGGCTTACAACGCAGATATCACCTATGGTACCAATAATGAATATGGTTTCGACTACCTACGCGATAATATGGTATTTACCAAAGATGCTCGAGTACAACGTCCATTACATTACGCCTTAGTCGATGAAGTTGACTCAATTTTAATTGATGAAGCAAGAACACCTCTGATTATTTCAGGTCAAGCTGAAGATAGTTCCGACAGGTATATTAGCGTTGATAAGATCATTCCTTACTTAACTCGTCAAGAAAAAGAAGACTCTGACCAGTTCCAAGGTGATGGAGACTTCTCAATTGATGAAAAATCACGCCAAGTTAACTTAACAGAACGAGGCTTAGTTAAAGTTGAAGAATTATTGATTAAACAAGGCATCATGAAAGGTGATGAATCCCTTTATGCGCCAAGCAATATTATATTAATGCATCACGTTAATGCAGCCCTACGCGCTCACCATCTTTTCCATCGCGATGTTGATTATATTGTTAGAGATAACGAAATTATCATCGTTGACGAACATACTGGACGAACAATGGATGGTCGACGTTGGTCTGATGGTTTACATCAAGCTGTTGAAGCAAAAGAGCACGTTAAAATCCAAAATGAGAACCAAACACTGGCTTCAATTACTTTCCAAAACTATTTCCGTTTATATGAAAAGCTAGCGGGTATGACAGGTACTGCTGACACTGAAGCATTTGAGTTTAACCAAATTTATGGTTTAGATACGATTGTTATTCCAACTAATCGTCCGATGCAACGAAAAGATCAATCCGATCTTGTCTATATGACCGAAAAAGAAAAGATAAACGCGATTGTATCTGATGTACAGGAATGCGTAAAACGCGGTCAACCTGTTTTAGTCGGAACAGCATCAATCGAAAAATCAGAATTAGTTTCACAAGCATTTAAAAAAGCAGGTATCAAACATAATGTCCTAAATGCTAAATTCCATGCTCAAGAAGCAGAAATCATTGCTAATGCAGGGAGTAAAGGTGCAGTTACTATTGCAACCAACATGGCTGGTCGTGGTACTGATATTATGCTTGGTGGTAACTGGCAAAGTGATATAGCAAAAATTGAAAACCCAACACAAGAAGATATCGAAAAAGCGAAACAGGCTTGGCAAATAAAACACGAAGAAGTGATTGAGTTAGGTGGACTTTATATTTTAGGTACTGAGCGTCACGAGTCACGCCGTATCGACAACCAATTACGAGGTCGTGCAGGACGTCAAGGTGATCCTGGAGCTTCACGCTTTTATCTATCACTTGAAGATCCATTGATGAGAATCTTTGCCTCTGATCGTGTGGGTAATATGATGCGTAAATTGGGTATGAAAGAAGGTGAAGCCATTGAACACCCATGGGTTACAAAAGCCATTGCCAATGCCCAAAAGAAAGTTGAAAGTCGCAACTTTGATATTCGTAAACAACTTCTTGAATATGATGATGTCGCCAACGATCAACGTAAAGTAATTTACCGAGAACGAAACGGCTTACTTGATAATACCGATATAAAAGATACCATTGATTCAATTCGAGGTGATGTATTTAACACTCTAATTGACCAATACATTCCACCACAATCAATTGAAGATATATGGAATATACCAGGTCTTGAAACTGCGCTAAAAACAGACTTTGACTTGGATTTACCGGTCGCAAAATGGCTAGATGAAGAGCAAAATCTGCACGAAGAGACATTGCGTGAACGAATCTTACAAATTGCTCAAGATAAATATTTAGAAAAAGAAAACATGGCTGGAGCTGAAGCATTTAGACATTTCGAGAAAAGTGTTATGTTACAAACACTTGATACGCTTTGGAAAGAACATTTAGCAGCTATGGATTATTTACGCCAAGGTATTCATTTGCGCGGCTATGCACAAAAAGATCCAAAACAGGAATATAAACGTGAATCGTTTAATATGTTTGCTAACATGCTAGAATCATTAAAATATGATGTTATTGGTATTTTGAGTCGCGTACAAATTCGCTCACAAGAAGAAGTTGACGAAGCTGAACGCCAACGCCTAGCAGAAATGGAAAAACTAATGGCCAAACAACAAGCTAACCATGATTCGGTAGCGAGTATAAATGGCGAAAGTGAAGAACTATCAGCAGGCGCTTCTTCGCAACCAATAGTACGAACTCAAGCCAAAGTTGGTCGTAATGATCCATGCCCTTGTGGTTCAGGTAAAAAATATAAACATTGCCATGGTGCTGTTCAGTAAAGAAAAAATTTAGTATCATCAAGCAAAGTTGATACTAAAATCGTCGATTAGGATCGACAATAGGTTGAAAGGGAAAGTTACAACTTTCCCTAATTTTACTCATAGGCAAATAAAATTATGAATAAACATATTGAAATTGCTGTAGGTATTATTCGTTCACAAAATTGTCAAATATTTATCACCCAACGCGGAGAAGACTCTCATCTTGCTGGTTTTTGGGAGTTTCCTGGTGGAAAAATCGAGACCGGAGAAACGCCATATCAAACATTACAACGCGAAATTGCTGAAGAAGTTGACATCTATATCCACCAAGCCCAATTTTTAGATACCTTTAACCACAATTATGATGATCGCGATATCACAATTCATGCGTATTTAGTTGAAGAGTGGGATGGAGTCCCTTTTGCTAAAGAAGGCCAACCAAGTCGTTGGGTTGACCAAGAAGATCTGAATGCCGACGAATTCCCTGACGCCAATCGACCGATCATCGAAATGCTTAAAAACTTAGATAAACAAATATAATTTAGTTATTACAATTTGGCTTGTTTGTTAGTCTAGTTTGTTTAATTTAACTTAGTTTTTTGTATAATTTTAGAGCTATTATATTTAGTTCATAAAACAAATGTACGCTGTTTCCCCACACCTAGAATAACACAATGCTAAAGCAAAAATTTAATATCACAAAGCTTCGATTTTATTTTAGCTAATAATGGGAATTTTGTTGTTTTTATAATTTTGGTTGAGTTTCTAGCAATTTTATCTTTAGTGCCCCCTGACAGTTTTATCAAAAGTATCTCATATAGAGTATTAACATTATTGAAGATTCATAGATATTTTCAATCAAAATTAAATGACTACAGATTAGTTTTTGTTGCAGTAAGTTCTAATTTTGTAAAAACCGCTTTTGCTGTTTAATAGCAAAAGCGGAACCCAGTAGTGAGCCCTTCTGAACGGGGCTCTGTTCTTTGATAAATTGTCTAACTAAAATTACATAATTTCCCTCGTCTCAGAGCGTAAGAACTAAGGAGTGACACAAAGCCCTCCTCTGGCGGAGCCACCAGGGCTAACGCTGTGCACGTAACCGCGACCAGCTCCGACATTAAACTGGCCGCTACCTCTAGTAGTATCCGTCACATAGTAGTCGAAACGGAAGTCTGCATTGGCATAATCATTCATATATCCCCATTCAGTGAAAAAACCTGCTCCAATTCGACGCTGGTAATTATTACCATCTGACGATGGTGTCGCTCCAGAAATAGAAGGAGAGCTTTTGCGCACTGCATTAGTTAAATCGCTTACCTCCACAAGACGCCAACCTAAGCTATCACACCAAGTTCTATGACTACCAGTACCTGAAGTTTTATCCCCTCGGTTAACAAACCACTGCTTCAACTCAAAACCGTATTTGACGACTACATTACCACTACTATTCCTACCCACTAACTCAAATGTCTGAGGTAAAGTTGGCAAGCCAAGTGGACTAGGGTTTCTGGCTTTTATTTGACTATCACTTGCTCTAGGGCCTGTTAAGGTTACTCGTGTTACGTATTGTGATTTATCTGAAATCCAGCCATCATATGATGGATTTGCGTTCGGCATTGTTCTCGTCACTGTTGCAGTTATTCCACCCAACGTAATAGGTGACCAAGTCAGTTGACTTACATCTACTCCTTCTATGTCTAAATCAAAATATAAGCCATCAGCACCAGTAGTTGGGAAATTAAGACCATAAGATGATGGATTGTTTGATTGAACTAGAAAACCTTTAGCTGAGTTCCAGATCTCACTTGGGCCAGCAAAATTGTAATTATTCCCCTCAATCTTAACATTATTTTCTCCATGTTTTAAATTCGGTCTTGCGTATCCTACAAAGTAACAACTGGTAGATGAATCGGGACTGATGAAATACGTCGCTGATGCACCATTAAAAGTAGTGCTACTTGGAACACCGTACCGTGTAGTTAAATGACCATCGGTAGTACTTAACGTTATCTTATAAGGAGCATTACAAATATCTAAAACATCATTTCGATTTATAGAATGATTATTTTTATCGGTAAACACCACTGATAAAGTTCCTGATGCACTAACACCATTGGTACCTTGACCATCACCATCATCATCTCCCCAATAATTATAAGGATCCCGAATGAGATCATCTAATCCTATTGAGTTGGTTGACGGTGGAATCAACATCCCTACACTACTAAAAGAACTTCCATTTATAATTTTTATTGGATTTGTTGAACTTGATATATTAGTTGACGGCATGACTCTTGTCCCATCGGGCAACGTGATAGCCAATAACATATCCGTTGTTGTAGCTTTAGTTTGACCATTATCAAATGTTAAATATGGTGCACTACCATGAATGATATTGGTTGTATAAGTTGTTAATGCCTGTAATTTCAGTGGATAAGACAATAATAAAAACGGTGTCAGCAACAAAGAAATTAGGAATTTTGATATAAATTTTAATCGAAACACAAGTGCGAAATTGTTCGCAGATTTTCTCGATAAAATTAAGATTTGTAAGTTTTTTTGAAGATTAAAGTGTTTAAAAAGATTTAAGACATAGGTTTGCCAGTGCTGGTGCCTGGTGCCTGGTGCCTACAATGATAATGCATTTTTCTTCACCTGTCAATTATTTTTCTGTTTTATTTCGCGTTTTTCTGTTTGTTTGCTTATTAAATAAGCTTTTTATCTAAAGCGGTGAAATTATAGCCGCTTGCAGAGATTTTAGCTAGTACTTTTTTTATATCTTTTGTAAAAAAGTAAAAAACGGTTGCATTTGAGGTTTTTAAAGAATTTTCTTATTGAAATATTGAGTGATATCTTTACGCCTAACATTTTATGGAACAAATAATATTAATAAGAAACCTAGTTAAGAGAGATTTGTGTAACATTACTAATACACTCATGATACTAGCCTATTTGATGTCATCTGTGCTTTGGCTACAAAATGTAGTCTTCAACTCCCCTTCGCGCACGTTCGGTTTTGACACAACATTTGGAATTTATTACTAACAAAACACAAACTCAACAAAAATCTTTGTTTAACATGCTAACCTAGCTTAAATATCGGTGCATCCAGACACAGTATATGATCTGTGTTAGTTTTATTTAGATTTTGAGATTTAAAATACTACGGTAATAACATTCAACCCAACTGTGACCATTTAAATCCCTTTTAGCAATCAATCCATTTGACAAGAATACTAAATACATACCCAATAAACTCGGATTTAGGTCTATTTGCTGTAATAACGAAACGAATAATCAGAAGGGGTTGCATATAAAAAAACCTGCCATAAGCAGGTTTTATAAATTCGGGAATTGGCTCCTCCAACAGGACTTGAACCTGTGACATACGGATTAACAGTCCGCCGTTCTACCGACTGAACTATGGAGGAACACTTAACGGGATGAATATTAACTATATATAACGCTAATGTCAATCTCTAAAACAGCAAATAGAATTAACTGCTCAGCTTGTAATCAAATTAATCTGCAGATATGCTAAGATAATTAAATATATTATTAACAGGTAAAATAGCATTTATGAAAAAAAATATTTGTATTTTTTGCGGAGCAAACGAAGGAAGCCAATTAGAATATCGTACACAAGCAGAACAATTAGGCAAAACTTTAGCAGAACAAAATCGACGGCTAATTTATGGTGGTGGTAATAAAGGTTTAATGGGGATTATTGCTAATACAGTACTTGCGCACGGCGGTGAGGTGATTGGTATTATTCCTGAACGTTTAGTCAAAGCCGAAACAGCACACCACGGTATCACTCGTTTAGAAGTAGTGGATAATATGCATCAACGCAAAGCAAGACTTTCGGAATTAGCTGATGGTTTTATTGCAATGCCAGGAGGAACTGGAACTTTAGAAGAATTTTTTGAAGTTTGGACAGCAATGCAAATAGGTTATCATGAAAAGCCCGTTGCATTATTTAATGTGTTAGAATTTTGGCAACCAATGCTTAATTTTTTGCAACATGCAGTGAATGAAGGTTTTGTTCGAGATAGTTTTTATAAAACATTAATTGTTTCGGAAGATCATCGAACTATACTACAACAAATGGATCATTTTATCCCTAAAGATTTACAGCGCTGGGTAAAAAAATAGCTTAAATGCCATACTATATAAAAAGCGCCATCACTTGATGGCGCTTTTTCTTATATTATTAACAAACATTAAGCGACAGCTGTAGCTTCCGATTCTGGTTGTTTAATTAATGCATAAGCAACACCAGCAACAACGGTACCAACAACAATAGATAATAAGTAGCCAACTACTGGTTTAACAACGCCCGGAATTGCTAAAGCAAATAAACCACCATGCGGCGTCATTAATGTTGAACCGAAGGCTAACGCCATACCACCAGTAATAGCACCACCAACAATACAACATGGGATAACACGTAATGGGTCGCGCGCAGCAAATGGAATTGCGCCTTCCGAAATAAAGCATAAGCCTAATACCAATGAAGCTTTACCGCTTTCTTGTTCAGGTTTAGCAAATTTTTTGCGTGCAATAAGTGTTGCTAAGCCCATAGCTAACGGTGGAACCATACCACCAGCCATAACCGCTGCCATTGGCATATATTGATGTAATGAAATTAATGTGGTTCCGAATAAATACGCTGCTTTATTGATAGGTCCCCCCATATCAGTACACATCATCCCCCCTAGAATTACCCCCAAAATCACAGCAGTATTTGGATTTGAATTCAACGAATTTAGCCATGAATCCAAGGAAGACATTAACCATGCGATAGGTGCACCAAAAATAAACAGCATCACTAAACCGGTTATTAATGTCGCAAATAGTGGTACAATTAGGATCGGTTTTAACCCCTCAAGCGTTTTTGGTAATGGTAAATATTTGGAAATACACATTGCTAAATAACCAGCAAAATAACCAATAAAAATCCCGCCTAAGAAACCTGCGTTAGTCGATACCGCAAGTAAGCCACCAACAAGCCCTGGAACTAAACCTGGTCTATCGGCAATCGAATAGGCAATATATCCTGCTAACAACGGTACCATGAGAGAGAAAGCCTTCTCGCCAATCAGATTTAAGTGCGGCTCTCCAACAAGTTCGTTTACTAATACTTCTTTTACTACTTCTACGCCATTTTCTAAGACTTTCACCGTTTTTAATACGTCTTGAAACTCACCTAATGCAAGAGATAGAGCAATAATCAAACCGCCAGCTACAACCATTGGTAACATGTACGAAATACCCGTTAAAAGGTGTTGATAAAATCCTTTTTTCTGTTTATTAGATTTAGCTACCGAAGCATTAACACTTGGTTGATACACGGTTGCTTCTTCAAATGCTTTATCAAATTCTTGTGCTGTTTTTTTCAGAGCTGGACTTGTTTTGGTGCGATAAAGTTTTTTACCTGCAAATTTGCTCAAATCAACATCAATATCACAAGCTGCAATTACAACATCGGCTGAAGCCACTTCTTCTGGTGTTAATTCATTACCGACACCAACTGAGCCACGTGTTTCAACCTTACACCACCATCCACGTTTTTTGGCTTCCTCTTCAATCGCTTCTGCTGCCATAAAGGTGTGAGCAACACCTGTTGGACATGCAGTTACCGCAACAATACGTTTTACACTGGTATTATTGCTTTGTGAAGACATAGCTTCGGCTGTTTGTTGATAAACACTCGCTTTACTTTGCGCATCTGTTAAAATCTGTTTTGGGTTAGCAAAAATTTGATTTAAATCATCAACGGCATAAACCTTTTTACCAACAACTGCTTTATCACTGATAGTTCCAGAGCCTACTGCAACTATAACATCAGCCGATGTTGCATTATCAACCAGATTTAGATTTAATTCGTTTGCGGCTAAAGCTAATTCCGCTTTAGCCAAACGTCCATTTACTGGGCCTGTATTACTACCTTCAATAATATATATATTCATGAATACTCCTATTCAGAAATTATTTCAATTTTTTCTAGCATATTATTTACAGCTTGGCAATCAGATATACCAACACCAGCTTGCCCAACTGATAAAGCTGCAACACTTGATGCAAAGACTAAAGTATCTTTAATTGAACGATTAGTCATTAAGCCATACATCAACCCGGCGACCATTGAATCACCGGCACCAACAGTACTAACTACATGGCATTTTGGTGGTTTTGCTAGCCATGCTTCATTTTTAGTTACCCACAAAGCGCCTTTACTTCCTAGCGAGATCACTACATTTTCAATGCCGTCGTTTACTAACTCCATAGCAGCTGCTTTAACATCTTCTAATGTTGGTAATTTGCGACCTACCCACATTTCTAGCTCTTTATCATTGGGTTTAATTAACCATGGTTTTGCTTTTAGTCCTGCAACTAATGCATCTCGGCTACTATCAAATACGATCTTTGGACAAATCACTTTAACTTGTTCCATCCACTTAGTAAATTTATCAAGTGATACTCCAGCTGGTAAACTACCGCTGATAGCAACCATATCAATATTTTTTAGCCATTCAAGAGAATTTGTAACAAAATGTTGCCAATCTTGCTCGCTAATCGTGAAGCCTGAAAAATTAAGGTCAGTCACTTCACTATTTTCCTCGGTTAATTTAACATTAATGCGAGTACGACCTTCAATTGTTTCAAATTTATCAATCACATTTAATGATTTGAATAATAAGTTAAAACCATCACGATTTTCTTTACCTAAAAAACCACCAATAGTTAATTGGACATCTAAATCCGACAAAACTTTAGCAACGTTGATACCTTTGCCTGCAGCAAGTAACGCATTGGTTTGGACTAAATTAACATCACCAAGCTCAACTTTGGGACAAAAACCCAAAAGATCATAAGCTGGGTTTAAAGTTATTGTTGCGACACGATAAGTCATTATTCAGTCCCCTCACCTAAACCATCCCCAATTGCTTTACCAATTGCATCAAGCGCTTGAGTAGCATCTTCACCTACTGCAGTAAATCGTAATCGACTACCTTTTTTAGCGCCTAGTGCAACAATTTTCATTAAACTCGTTGCACTTACTGGCTCACCTTTACCATCTAAATTAGCGACAGTAACCTTACAATTAAACTCTTTAACTAATTTTACTAGTACTGATGATGGGCGTGTATGTAAGCCATTTTCGTTTGGAATAATAAATTCACGACTTAATGATTCATTATTCGATTCAGCCACAGTCGACTCATTTGAAGATATCGATTGTATTTCTGATTTATTAGATTCTATTGTCGCAGAACCAGATAAAAGAAGGCTGCTGAGATCATCAGTATTGGCTGATAATAGTAATTGTAATTTTTGGTTAAAAACTAAAGTTGCAATATTATTTACAATATCATAAATAGAATCATCAACAGCTGATATAGTGATGAGTAACTTAACAGGCTTACCATCTTCATTAATATTACTGATAGTGCGACTAATCGCCATAGCATTTTTTAAATTACCTTGTTTGCTATCATTTAACCAAACTCCATCACCTAAATATGTAGGTTTATTGTCCAACACATCGGCAATAAAGCTTGAATTTACAGCATTTTGCTGTTTTAAACGTGATGCATTTAATGCTTGTAAAGTTGCTAAACTATCAGCAGGAATATCCAATAATAATGCAGATTCATTTATAGAAAATTGGCTATCTTCAGAACTTGTTTTACCAGTTAAAATAGCAATTACTTCGTCGGCAGACTGAATTTTTTTAATTCGCTCCTCTACCCCTTCAGCTCCAAGTACGTGAGTTAGTTGACGGAGTAATTCTAAATGCTCATCAGAGCTTGCTGCAATACCAATTGCAAGATAGGCCTTTTCGCCATCATCCCCCCATTGGACACCATTAGGAAAACAAAATACTTGTACCCCTGTTTTTTTGACTAAATGGCGAGTTTTAGTAGTTCCATGGGGAATAGCAAGACCTATACCCAGATATGTGGCTGCTTGTGCTTCTCGTTCTAACATTCCATCGACATAACCATCTTCAACAAATCCTGCATTGGTTAATGCCGAAGCAATTTTTTTTATCGCTTCAGTTTTATTGGTAGCTTGTTCATTTAAATGAATGTTTTCTTTAACTAAATGAAACATATAATAAATACCTCTGGGTTAATAATATTGGGGCGACTAAAATGACTTAGAAAATACAAATCTTTTAATCAATTGAATCGTTTCAGCAATAATGAATAAATAAACATTAATTATCAAATAAATTATGTCTATTAATAAGTAATTTGTGATCTGGATCTTATTTTTTAATTTAAACTGTTTTAGAATTAATATATTTTCATGTCTATCAATGCGTTAACGGCTTAAGCTACCTCGATAGATCAATCGTCTTGGAATTATTGTAGTGCCCGATTGATAATTATTGTTATGCTGATAGTTTAAAAACAGTTTTATTGTTACATCGGCAACTTCTTTATGATCTTGTGAAAGTGATATGACTTTACATGGCAAAAAATCTAACAATTCATTATCTCCAAAGGTAGCAATAGTTAAACTCTCGGGTAAGTGCCCAAATTTTCTTAAAATTGCATCAATACTTCCTTGTAATAACGAAAAAGAAGTAGTAAATATGCCATTAGGCATTTCATGACTTTCTAGCCATTGACTAAAGGCTAAATCAGCATCTTGACGACTATAGTTATTTGCATATAAAAAATCAACTTTATTACAATTATCAAGTTTGATATTTTTAAAACCATCTAAACGAAGTTGACTAACAGATAAGTTTGGTAGGGCTCCTATATAAACCACAGAATCTTGTACAAAGTTATTAAATGCTTGAGCAAGTGATTTAGAATCTTGTTTATCTGCACCTACAATATTTCTAAATTTAGAGATGGATAATATTCGATCAAGTGCAAATAATGGAATCTTTTCATTTTGCCAGTCATCATAAAAAAAATAATCTTGAGCAGAAACAAACGAAGAAGAAACAATTAAGGCATCTACGCGACGCTGCTGAAGGTGTTTGACACACTCTCTTTCGACTTGTGGATTATCTTCAGAACATGCAATTAGTAATTGATATCCTTCCTTTCTTACCATTTGTTCTAAATAATTAGCTATGCGAGTGTAACTGTTGTTTTCTAAATCAGGAATAATAATGCCTATAGTCCGGGTTTTACCTGCTCTAAGCCCCGCTGCTACCGCATTGGGTTGGTAATTATGTTTTTTCACCACCGACATAACTTTTTCGACTGTTTTATCACTAACGCGGTACTTTTTGGCTTTTCCATTGATCACATAACTGGCCGTCGTCCTTGATACACCTGCTAAAAGTGCTATTTCCTGTAATTTCATTATAATTATCTCAACAAAAATATTGCCAATTATTTAACATGGTTAGAAATAAATAGTAAACAATAATTTTTATTTACTTAATTAAACAATTGTAACTTTTTACTATTAAGATTAATTAATTTCCATTGTATTTGTTAATAGTAAATAGCAATATTTTGATCATTAATTTTTTCGATTTTGACAGGTGTATCAAATATTTCTTCCAAAATAGCCTCATTCATGATCTTTTGTGGCGTACCTTGGTATATCAGCTCACCATTTTTCATGGCTAAAATATAGTCTGAGTATACAGACGCAAAGTTGATATCATGAATAACAATCACAATGGTTTTACCCAACTCATCGGCTGCGCGGCGCAATTGTTTCATCATGGCAACAGCATGTTTCATATCAAGATTATTGAGTGGTTCATCAAGTAATACATATTCAGTATCTTGACATAACACCATAGCAACATAAGCTCGTTGCCGTTGACCACCAGATAATTCATCTAAAAAGCGGTCTTTATATTCAGTAAGATCTAAAAAATCGAGCGCTCGATAAATATGGTTATAATCATCAGCATTTAAACGCCCTTTGGTATAAGGATAACGCCCAAATCCAACTAGTTCAAAAACAGACAATCTACTGGTAAAACGGTTTTCTTGTCTCAATACTGATAAATAAGTGGCAAGTTTATCACTTGGCGTATTAACAACATCCATATTTTGAATTTTAACTTGTCCTTCATCAGCTAATAGAAGACGACTTATAATTGATAATAGCGTCGATTTCCCCGCCCCATTTGGACCAATAATAGCAGTAATTCCACCTTGTGAAATCGTCGCATTGACATTTTTTAATACAGATACTGTTTGATAGTTTTTACTAACATTATCAATTTTTATCACTTTGGAACCTTTTTTAATAATAAGAAGATAAACAAAGAACCACCAATGAATTCAATGACAATGGATAATGCACCAACCATATTTAATACTCGCTCTAAGAACATTTGTCCACCGACCAGAAAAATAACACCTAACAAAAAAGCAGTAGGCAGTAAAAAACGATGTTGGCTTGATCCACTAATACTATAAGCTAAATTAGTAATTAAAAGCCCCAAAAAAGTGAATGGACCGACTAATGCCGTTGACACTGACACTAAAACTGAAACTAGCAATAATATAATAGTGACACTTTTTTGATAATCGATACCCAAATTGATTGCATTATCCCGACCCAACGCAAGTACATCAAATTTAAATCGCATTTGCCATAAAAATAGACCAACAATAGCTACTATTACTAACGAAAAGATAATCAACACAGGTTCTGCACGTGTAAATGTAGCAAAAATACGACTTTGAAGCACAGCGAATTCAGACGGGGTCATCAAGCGTTGCAATAGATTAGAAAAACTACGGAATAATGTACCTAAAATAATTCCTATTAATAATACCAAATGTAAATTTTTCTTGAGACTAGTAAACAAACCTCGATATAAAAATAAAGAGAATAAAATTAATAAAAGTGATTCGAATACAAATTTACCAATAATACCAATATAAGGAATACCTTGTGAATCAATACAAAAGATTACAACAGTTTGAATAAGTACAAATAGTGATTCGAATCCCATAATAGAAGGTGTTAATATTCGATTGTTGGTAACTGTTTGAAAAAGCAGTGTTGATGTCGCAGCCGAAAAAGCGACTAAAATCATAGTTAGCATTACCCACGTTCGATGCTTCAAAATATAGCTAATATTGCCTTTAAGGTTGAAAGTCATAAAACATATTATGCAAACTAGAGCAATAATTAACAATAAAAGAACTCTTTTTTGACACAAAATATGGCGTTTTTGATTAACTAACATGACGTTTTCGACTCAACAATATTAAAAAAATAATAGCGCCAACTACGCCAAGAATAACACTCACGGGGATCTCAAAAGGATAGCGAATTACGCGCCCAATAATATCGCAAATTAAAACTAATCCACTACCAAACAAACAGATCCATGGCATGGTTTTACGAACATTGTCTCCAAATAATAAACTAACAATATTTGGTACAATCAATCCTAAAAATGGTAAAACTCCAACAACTACAACGACAATACCACCAATTAATGCAATAACAATAAGTCCTGTTAACATAACACGGCGATAGTTAAGCCCTACATTAATAGAAAAATCACGCCCCAAGCCAACTACAGTAAACTGATCCGCACACCAACAAGCAAGTAATGTCAAACCACCCACCAACCATAATAATTCGTAACGGCCTTTTAAAATAGCTGAAAAATCACCTGATTCCCAACCACCAAGTGATTGTAATAAATCAAAATACATGGCAAAAAATGTAGTAATAGCGCTAATAACTGCACCTAACATAATGCCAATAAGAGGTACCATTATTGCTGACTTTAAAATAATCTTTCGAGAAATCGCCATAAATATCATTGTGCCAATCATAGCAAATAGGCTAGCAACAACCATTTTAGTCATGACACTAGCGCCAGGAGCTAAAACCATCATAACTAATAAGCCAAGACTAGCCGATTGAGTAGTGCCAACTAAAGAAGGTTCAACAAATCGATTTTGTGTTAATAATTGCATAATCAAACCTGCAACACTCATGGCGCTACCTGCTAACAATAAGGCAACAGTTCGAGGAATACGGCTTACAAAAAAAATCTCACGCATATTGCTATCTGACCATAAATCAAATAGTGTCACATGCCCTGCACCAATAAATAAACTTATTGCAGTCATGATCAATAAAATGAACATACCTGCAATAAAATAAAATGATTTAATCATGCTTTACATTAATGCGCTGGTTCACTTTGCAAAGCGACACCTATTTGATCCATCAAACGGCTATAGGTTTGAATACCGCCAGCAATATACATAGAAGAAGAATCTAAATAAACAATATGGTTTTGTTGCCATGCAGCAGTTTTTCGGATCAATTCGTTGTCAAGTACTTGTTGTGCAGACTGAGCTTCTTTATTACCAATTGCATTATCTCTATCTAACACAAATATCCACTGCGGATTAACACTCAAAATAAATTCAGAGGTAACAGCATTACCATGACGACCAGCTTCTTGGAAAGTAGTTGCTGGCTGAAAACCGAGCACATCAAACACAAAACCAAAACGAGATTTTGAGCCATAAGCCGACATTTTACCGCCATTAACCATAATCACTAGTGCTGTGCCAGCAGTAGTTGTCTTGGTTTTCAATTGTTCGATTTTTTGATTAAAATCGACAATAAGTTTCTTAGCTTCATTTTGTTTATTGAAGATTGAGCCTAATTGTTCTGTTCTTTGAGTTAAACTACTTAAAAAATTATTTGGGTCAATATCTAAAGAAATCGTCGGAGCAATATCATTCAATTTTTTATAAGCATCAGTAGCGCGACCTCCAGCAACAATAACATCTGGTTGAATTGAACTTAAAACTTCATAATTTGGTTCAAATAAAGTGCCCACATTAGTGTAGTCTTTGCGTCCATATTTAGATAAGAAAGTTGGATAATGTACGTCTGATTGAGGCACTGCTGTCACAGGAATATTTAATGCGTCCATGATATCAAGTGTTGCAGTATTAAAAACAACAACTTTTTTAGGATTTTCAGGCACATCGGTTTTACCTTGAGCATGTTCAATGGTAAGCGTATTTGCAGAGGTTTGCTGTTCTTTTTTATTGTCACATCCAACCAAAACAAGCAAAACAGCAAGCAAAACTAAAAATTTCACTTTGATATATGAATACATTGTAACTCCTAATTATCAACCAAATAAAAAACAAAAAACGATAATTATAATAATTATCATTTACATTAAGATTGTAACTAAAAACTTTGCTCTATTCAATGCACTTTAAATATTTAAAAATTTAATATGTGACAAAAGACAGATTAAATAGCGCTCAAATGAATGGATTAAAAAGCTATCGATTTATTCGATAGCATAATTAATATTGGTGATTAAGGGTGTTTAGTGGGATCAAGCGATAAATCTTTAAGTTTTCTAGTTAAGGTATTTCGCCCCCAGCCTAACAGATGAGAAGCATCTTGTTTGTGACCTCGAGTAAAATTAAGTGCACTTCTTAGTAAGATTCGTTCAACATCATTTATTGCTTCAGTCAAAATTCCTGTTTTACCATCTATTAGAGCTTGTTTTGCCCATTGTTCCAGCAATACTTTCCAATCAACTTCTTGTTGAGAAAAGTGGCTTGTAGGCAATGTGGTATTTTCATTTGTAACCACTGTTTTAGCTGTCGATAATTGCAACAATTCTGGAGGCAAGTCCTGAACTAAAACTTCTTTATTCGAAGACATCACCGTAACCCAGCGACAAATATTTTCAAGTTGACGAACATTACCTGGCCAATTAAAGCGACATAAAACATTTAAAGCTTCCGAACTGAATACTTTACTTTCTGCCCCCAATTCTTTGGCGGTTGTATGTAAAAAATGTTCTGATAGTTTTGGTATATCTTCAATTCGATCGCGTAGCGGTGGCAATAAGATACGAATTACATTTAGACGATGAAAAAGATCTTCTCTAAATTTACCCTCACGAACCCTAGTTTGTAAATCTTGATGAGTAGCTGCAATAATACGGACATCTACTTTGACAGGTGAATAACCGCCGATACGATAAAATTGCCCATCAGCAAGCACCCTTAATAATCTGGTTTGAACATCAAGTGGCATATCACCAATTTCATCTAGAAATAATGTTCCACCATTCGCTTGTTCAAACCTCCCGTGCCTAATTTGAGCCGCTCCAGTAAACGCCCCTTTTTCATGTCCAAAAAGTTCTGACTCAATAAGATCTTTAGGTATGGCTGCCATATTTAGCGCAATAAAAGGGGATTGTGAGCGTGGGCTATGGATATGTAATGCTTTTGCAACTAATTCTTTCCCCGTTCCTGATTCACCATTAATTAATACACTAATTGATGATTTGGAAAGCCTACCAATAATACGAAAAACTTCCTGCATTGAAGGTGCTTCACCAATAATACCTGTCGAGGCTTTACTTGTTGTATTATTATTGGTTTTATTACTTTGGGTTTGTGAAATCGCACGTTCAACCAATTGAATAACTTCATCCACATCAAAAGGTTTAGGAATATAATCATAAGCACCTTTTTGATAGGCATTTACTGCTGCATCTAGATCGGAATGAGCAGTCATAATAATAACTGGCAAATTCGGCATTTGCTCTTTAATATGATGAAGCAATGTCAAACCATCAAGTCCTGGCATTTTAATATCAGAAATTAGTACAGCTGGTTTTTGTACATATGTATCTAATGCATCAATAACTTGTTGACCACTCTCAAAGCTAACACAGTTAAAATGAGCATTAGTTAATGCTTTTTCTAATACCCATCGAATAGAGCTATCATCATCAACAATCCAAACATTCATTTTCATTTACCTCACTGCCTAATTGGCAAATAGACAGAAAATTGAGTATGCCCAGGCCAACTATTAAATTCAATTTTACCATGATGTTGATCAACAATATTATTTGCAATCGAAAGTCCAATACCTGTACCTCCTTCATGCCCGCTCACCATAGGATAAAACAAAGTATCTTGTATATGAACAGGCACACCTGGTCCAGTATCTTCAATATCAATACGAGCGCACAAACGATAGCGCTGTCCATGTAAAGTAATCTGAAAAGCAGTTCTTGTCCTGATAATAATTGTGCCAGTATTGGATCCGATAGCCTGTAAAGCATTGCGAACAATATTTAAAATTACCTGCTCTATTTGTTCTGAGTCATGAATAAAATCGGGTAGGCTTGGGTCATAATCACGTAGAATCTCAATATTGATTGGTTTTTCCAAACACAGCAAAGCATAGATACGTTCTATTGCTTGATGAATACTTTGTTCTTTTTGTTGTAATCGCTGCTGTGGGCCTAATAACCTATCTACCAGATTTCTTAACCTATCTGCTTGTTCAATAATAATTTTTGTGTAATCTTGCAATTCATTTTTAGGTAGTTCACGTGATAATAATTGAGCGGCGCCTCGAAGCCCTCCTAGAGGATTTTTAATTTCATGAGCTAGTCCACGAACTAATTCACGAGCAGCACTCTGTTGCGCTTGTTGTAATTGTTCTTGGCTAAGGCGTTTATGGCTATTTAATGGCGTCATTTCAATTAAAATCTGTCCATTACCTAATAGTTGAGCTGTCAACGTTAAAATATGTAATTCATTATTAATAACTAAATTGACTTCATTATCTGTAAAACCCTGATTTTGCTCTAATGTACTGAGCATTAAATTTATATCCAAAGAAAAGTATCCCAACAAATCAGGAAGATAACTTTCTAATAATTTTTTTGAACTTTGTGCTAATAATTGCTGAGCAGCAATATTGGCATACAGAATATTAAGTTTAGTATCAAGTAATAAAATACTTGTAATCATAGAATCGAGAACAAGATTAGCATCAGATTCATTATCAAATGTCATCGTTGGTTTTCCGTCCTGATTAGAAACCACCGCAAATTAACGGTGGTTTAATAGGTTTAATAGGTTAAATTACTATATAGCTTATAGACTATAGTACATTTCAAACTCAACTGGGTGTGGTGTCATACGTACACGATCAACGTCTTGACGTTTTAAATCAATGTATGCATCAATAGTATCGTTAGTAAATACGTTACCACGTGTTAAAAATTCACGATCTGCATCTAATGCATTAAGTGCTTCTTCAAGTGAACCCGCAACTTGAGGAATTAATTTAGACTCTTCTGGTGGTAAGTCATATAAGTTTTTATCCATTGCATCACCAGGGTGAATTTTATTGATAATACCATCTAAACCAGCCATTAACTGCGCAGAAAAAGATAAGTATGGATTACCTGCTGGATCTGGGAAGCGAACTTCAATACGGCGAGCTTTAGGGCTAGTCACGACTGGAATACGGATTGATGCTGAACGGTTACGAGCCGAGTAAGCAAGCATAACTGGAGCTTCATATCCCGGGACAAGACGTTTATAAGAATTAGTTGCAGGGTTTGTAAATGCATTAATTGCTTTCGCATGTTTAATAATACCGCCAATATAGAATAATGCCATTTCAGAAAGACCCGCATATTTATCACCAGCAAATAAATTTACGCCATCTTTTGCCAATGATTGGTGACAGTGCATACCAGAACCATTATCACCAAATATTGGTTTTGGCATAAATGTCGCAGTTTTACCATATGCATGTGCCACATTTTGTACAACATATTTATAAATTTGTACTTCATCTGCTTTTTTAGTTAACGTATTAAAACGACAGGCAATTTCATTTTGACCTGCTGTTGCAACTTCATGATGGTGAGCTTCAACCACTAAGCCAAGTTGCTCCATAATTAAGCACATTTCAGAACGGATATCTTGTGATGAATCAACCGGAGGAAGTGGGAAGTAACCACCTTTTACCCCTGGTCGATGGCCTTTATTACCTTCTTCATATTTAGTACCTGAGTTCCAAGCTGCTTCAATATCATCGATATGTACAAAGCTACCTGACATTGGCGAACCAAAACGAATATCATCAAATAAGAAAAATTCTGGTTCAGGACCGAAAATAACAGTATCAGCAATACCTGATGATTTTAGGAATTCTTCGGCACGTTTAGCAATTGAACGTGGGTCACGATCATATCCTTGTAATGTTGCAGGCTCTAAAACATCACAACGGAGATTTAATGTCACATCTTCAAAAAAAGGATCGATAACAGCACTTGATGCATCTGGCATTAATACCATATCTGATTCATTAATACCTTTCCAACCTGCAATAGACGAACCATCAAACATTTTACCTTCTTCAAAGAAATCATCATCAATTTGATTAACAGGGATTGTCACATGTTGCTCTTTACCTTTAGTATCAGTAAAACGTAAATCAACAAATTTTACATCATTTTCTTTAATCAATTTTAAAACTTTTTGTATAGACATGTAGCTTCTCCATTAAGGACAAATAATAATTGTTCAGTTTAAAAGGCGTTGTTGCCAAATTATTAGATAATATGCAAATATGATGCCAATTTTTAAACTCTATTTTTTTAGTGGCTTTACAAGCAGCCATAGTAACATAAATATCACAATTGCACCAAAATAAAGCAACAAGCACCAAAATAGCGCACCGAAATAGTCATATAAAAAATTAAACCCAATTTTTATGCTCTATATATCTTCTCGCAGTGCTTCAATGCTCAAATGAAAAGTTATTTTATTCCAGTCATGCTCAATCGTTTCTTCTGAACTAAACACCACGTGATACAGCATATGATCTTTAGGATTTACAAAAGATGTAGAAGGATAAACATCCGTACTCCAATAACAGCAAATTAATTTAAGTTCACCTATTCCCATGGTGTTAGCTAAATACTGATGTGCTTGTTTTGCATATTTACCTTCAATTTTATAAATAACTTTAAGAGGTTTTCCTTGTCCTTTGTCATTTTGTATACAATCATTATATTTAAAGAAATCGGGCGCATCTGCATCAAATTCACGTAAAAAATCGCGACAAGTTAAATCAGGATCATAGTCATAATGCGGGAAATATTCTGAATGTTTGATTTTTACGTCACGAAGTTTTGTTCTCTTTAACTCAGAAATTTGTTTATTAAATTGAGTTAATGCATTTGGATTATTAGGAAATAAAGTTGCAAATAAGTCTGACTTTAGCTTTTCTGAAACATAATGGCTATTTGAAACAATATCAATAAACATTAAATTCCACAATTTTTCTTGTTGATTAATATACAGTGCTGCATTCGCCTCGCTAATCATCAAATCATGATTAAATCGATTAAAATCACGATAAGAATCATAATAAAGATCAATTGCCTTAAATACATCTTGCTTAGTGCCATATCCATTTATTATTAACCAAGCAAGAGTATTTTGTGTGTGAAATCTTTTTGTAAAACTAAGATCTCTTTTCATCAATTTTGTATATTCAGCATAGGCTTGATGATAGTTACCTTTTTCTAAATAATAATTAGCTAATAAAGATTTGGCTTCAATAGTTTGAGTATCAAATTTATTAGATTCATAATAATCATCAGCAAATGCCTGAGGAATAATGGAAAATAAGACACACACCAAAAAGATAAGTCGTTTCAATTTCATTAGTCAATTCCTTAAAATTAAATAAATATTATTTATAAAATTGCAAGATTTTCTTATTGGTGCTGTATTTCAGTGCATAATATCGTTATAATCTCACCTTAATATTGAAATGACTAGGTAATCATACAAGTATGGACTTTATAACACTCGAAATTCTACCTTTTGTAAAAAATCATCTTTTACTGTCCCTAGGTTGGATTGTACTGTTTATTGCAATCATTGTACTAACCATTAAAGGCAAACTATCTAAAGTTAAAGTTATCAATAATGCCCAAGCAATCCATATGGTTAATAAACAAGAAGCAGTTATTATTGATATTCGCACTGCTGATAGCTTTAAAAAAGGGCATATAACAGATTCTCACAATATTCTGCCTATCGATATTAAAAATGCAAGTGCAAAAACAATTGAAAAGTTTAAAGAAAACATTGTGATTTTAATTGATGAAAATGGTTTATCATCAACAGGTATAGGTGAAATACTTGTCAAACAAGGTTTTTCAAATGTCTTTGTATTAAAAGACGGCATCGCTGGATGGAACGGCGAGAATTTACCATTAGTTAGAAAATAATATTATAAAAAATAAGGTGTTATCATGACAGAACAAAACAATACACAACAACCAGAAACACAGTTTGCTATTCAACGTATTTATACTAAAGATGTTTCATTTGAAACTAACAATGTTCCAGAAATTTTTACTAAACAATGGCAACCAGAGTTGAATCTTGAATTAAATTCATCTTCGCAAGTTTTAAGCGAAAATGTATATGAAGTTGCACTTCGTGTCACTGTAACAGTAAAACAACAAAACGAAGTTGTATATATCTGTGAAGTTACTCAAGCTGGTATTTTCTCACTTGTCGGATTTGATGAAGGCCAAATTCAACATTGTGTTGGTGCTTATTGCCCAAATATTTTGTTCCCTTATGCTCGTGAAGTAATTTCAAGTTTAGTGAATAAAGGTACATTCCCACAAGTGAATTTAGAACCAGTAAATTTTGAAGCATTATTTATGAACTATATTCAGCAACAACAAGCTGAAGCTGAATCAAAAGAAACACTACAATAGTCATTGTATTGCAATTAACTGATAATAAATTTATTAGATGATTATGAAAAAAGATGCTGCAGTAACAGTAATTGGGGCTGGATCTTATGGAACCTCTTTAGCTATTTTACTGGCAAGAAATGGTCACTCAACTTTATTATGGGGGCACAATCCTGATAAAATGACCATTTTGCAGCATGATAGGCAAAATAAACAGTTTCTACCGAATATTCCTTTCCCAGATCTGTTACAAATTGAAACTGATTTAAAAACGGCAGTTTCAGCAGCACCAATTTTACTTATTGTAGTACCAAGTCACGCTTTTGCTTGCATTTTGACTCAAATTAAACCTTTTTTAAACCAAGATACAAAAATTGTCTGGGCTACAAAAGGCCTTGAAGTTGATACTGGTCGATTATTACAAGATGTTGCGAAAGATATTTTGGGTGATAAGATTCCATTAGCGGTCATTTCTGGCCCAACTTTTGCTAAAGAAGTCGCATCTGGATTACCAACAGCGGTAACTGTAGCGTCAACTGATGAGCATTTTTTGAATCAACTGCAAACTTTGTTTCATTGTAGCAAAAGCTTCCGTGTCTATAGCAGCACAGATTTTATTGGAGTACAACTTGGTGGTGCAATCAAAAATGTTATCGCTATTGGTGCTGGATTATCTGATGGTCTTGGCTTTGGAGCCAATGCCAGAACAGCATTAATTACACGTGGACTTGCTGAAATGATGCGTTTAGGTGCAGTGTTAGGTGCAGATCCAGCAACCTTTATGGGAATGGCAGGACTAGGTGATTTGGTTTTAACTTGTACCGATGATCAATCCCGCAATCGCCGTTTTGGAATGTTACTTGGCCAAAATAAATCCATTCAAGAAGCTCAAGATGCTATTGGCCAAGTTGTTGAAGGGCGCAACAATACAAAAGAAGTCTGGTTATTAGCCCAAAAATATCATGTAGATATGCCAATCACTGAACAAATTTATCAAGTCCTTTATGAGCATAAAGACCCAAAACAAGCAGCGATGGCTTTACTTAGACGTTCACAAAAAGAAGAATTAAAAAGCTAGTTTTTACACTCAAACACCTATTTATCAAAAACTTTTTGACAAAAAATCATACGAACTTGATATCTAAGTATTACAAAAACGTACCAATTCCTTTTTCTTTTGCTTTAAGATAGATATCATAGCCAATATACACGTCTAATACGGCTGTACCAACAGTTTTAAACAACGTAATTTGCTGATCATTTAGACGGCATTGGTTTGGGTCTATCACTAAATCTCCTAGCTCTAAAAATTCATCTTCTGATACCAATTTTTGTTTAATTGGATCAATAATATCACCTGCTTCAGCAAATACGCCTTCTTTAGTATCAACTACCCGAATATTAGCCTTTTCAACTACACATTCAGGAATTTCATGCATTTCTGGCGTATAAGCACCCACTCCATTAACATGCGTGCCAGGTTTTACTTTTTCGCCATTAAATGTCACAACGTTTGACGTTGTAACCGAAGTAATGATATCTGCTTGGCTAATGTCTTCATCTAAATTTTTTGAAAAATAAAGATTAGTAGAAAAATGAGCGAAACGATGCTTCATCTCTTCTGTAAATTGTTCCGCTTTTTGTGTATCAATATCAAAAATAGCGACATCAGTAAGTGAACGAACAGTTAACATTGCCTCTAATTGAGATACAGCTTGCCCACCAGTACCTATCAACACTGATCGACTAGCATTTTTACGCGCTAGCAAATCGGTTGCTGCACCTTGAACTGCTCCCGTACGAAGCTGAGTGACAAAAGTGCCATCTAGCATAGCACAGACTTCACCTGTTTGCGGATCTAACATTAAAATTTGAGCTGGTACTGATGGTTTACCCAATTTAGGATTTTCAGGAAATACTGAAACAATTTTTATACCCACAATATCGCTACCATTAATATGTGCGGGCATAAACAAACATTGTCCCTTTTGCATATCAAAATTTATTCGTAACGGCACATCACTGTTTCCTTGGCTATAGATTTTCAAAGCTTGTTTATCTGCAGCTATTGCATCTTTCATTGTATAAAATCTTTCAATATCATTGGCCGTTAAAATAAGCATTTTTATTCCTTATTGATTTTCTATATTTTTTGAACTTTAGTATCTATTATCTATTTTTTAGATCAAGATTTATTATTAATTAAACCATAAAAAACTGTTTTATATAACAAAAATCGCAGTTCTTGTATATCTTCTATATTTTCACTATTATTACAGCGTGTAATATTGCACGATATTTGAGAAATCAGATGCTATTTAAAATATTAAAATTTTTCTTAAAGATCCTATTCCATGTAAGAATTAATGGCGATTTAGAAAATTTAAAACAAGATAGACTTCTTATTACACCTAACCATGTATCGTTCCTTGATGGTATTCTAATCGGCGTATTTTTACCCGTAAGACCGGTCTTTGCTATTTATTCGGGTTATATTAATCACTGGTTAGTTCGCTTAGCAAAGCGCTATGTTGATTTTGTTCCAATGGATCCACTTAGTCCAATGGCAATAAAGCGATTAGTTCGCGAAGTTGAAAAAGGCCGCCCGATAGTCATATTCCCTGAAGGAAGAATTACTATAACTGGCTCATTAATGAAAATTTATGATGGTGCTGCTTTTGTTGCTGCTCGCTCTCAAGCCACCATTGTACCAGTGTGGATCGAAGGTGCTGAATTTACTTTAACTAGTCGTTTAAAAGGTTTATTTAAACGTCGTTTATTCCCTAAAATAACCATTCATGTACTTAACCCTACATCTATTCCGATGCCCGATGCGCCTAAAGCTAGTGAAAGGCGTTATATTGCAGGTGAAAAACTTCATCAAATTATGATGAATGCACGCATGGCAAGTCGTCCAAAATTAACGCTGTTTGAAGCATTATTAGAAGCACAAGTTCGCTATGGCGTGAAATCAAGAATGGTACAAGATCCTACAACTAACGAAGCATCTTATCGCAATTTATTAAAACAAATTATAGGTGTTAGTTGTATTATTGCCAAAATTACTAAAAATAAAGAGCGAGTAGGTGTTTTATTACCCAATGCAACTATTACTGTTGCAACTATTTTTGGTTTGTCAGTAAAAAATCGAACTCCAGCAATGCTTAACTATACTGCGGGAACAAAAGGCTTAAACTGTGCCATTACTGCTGCTGAAATCAAAACGATTATTACTTCACGCAAATTTATTAGAAAAGGTAAACTTGATTATCTACTTGAAGAAATCAAAGACGTTAAGTGGTGTTTTCTTGAAGATTTGCGTAAAAACTTAACTTTAAAAGATAAGCTTTATGTTGCAGTGCATCAATATATTCCACGCTTAATTAAATACCAACAATCAAGCGATGACGAAGCACTAGTACTGTTTACCTCTGGTTCAGAGGGAAACCCTAAAGGTGTTGCTCATAGTCATGGAAGCCTACTTGCTAATGTTGAACAAATTCGAACGGTTATAGATCCAACCCCTGCAGATCGCTTCATGTCGGCTCTACCATTATTCCATGCTTTTGGTATTACAGCAGGATTATTTTTACCGCTATTTTCAGGTAGCCGTACATTTTTATATCCAAATCCATTACATTACCGTATGGTCCCTGAAATTATTTATGACCAAAATTGTACGGTTTTATTTGGTACGCCAACTTTCTTGGCAAACTATGCCCGTTATGCGCACCCATATGATTTTATGCGTTTACGCTATGTTGTTGCAGGTGCCGAAAAATTATCAGATGCAGTACGAGAACAATGGAAAGATAAATATGGTATTCGTATTTTAGAAGGTTATGGCGTTACCGAGTGTGCACCTGTTGTAGCCCTTAATGTTCCTATGGCATTTAAAGCTGGGACTGTAGGGCGATTACTTCCAGGCATGGTATCAAGATTAATTCACATGCCGGGCATTAGCGATGGAGGCCAATTGCAAGTCAAAGGACCTAATGTGATGAAAGGTTATTTACGGGTGGAAAATCCGGGCAAACTTGAAGAACCAGTAGCAGTTGATGAAAATGGACAAGCCGAAAAAGGTTGGTATGATACCGGTGATATCGTTGCTATTGATAGTGAGGGTTTTTTGACAATTAAAGGACGCTTGAAACGATTTGCCAAAATCGCCGGTGAAATGGTTTCATTAGAAAGTGTTGAATCCTTAGCAAAAAAAGTTGACTCTGATGCAATGCACGGTGCAACAGTTAAAGCCGATGCAGCTAAAGGGGAAGCAATTGTCTTATTTACTACCTCAACAAAATTAAATCGAGAGCAACTTAATCAGGCATCTCAAGAATTGGGCATTCCAGCACTAGCTATTCCTCGTGATATTCGTATAGTAAAAGAGTTACCGCTACTAGGTACGGGGAAAATTGATTTTATTACTTTACGAAAAATGGCTGATGAATAAACTAAAGGATGTGACATGAAACAACATTCTCTATTAAGCAAAGGCATGGTTGCAACCATGCTTGCGCAGTTTTTTTCAGCATTTGCTGATAATGCAATCTTTTTTGCTATTTTAGCTTTCATTAAGAATTTACATTATCCAACATGGAGCCAATCGGTATTACAAATTAGTTTTGTCGCACCGTTTATCATACTTTCACCTTTTGTGGGGCAATTTGCTGACAGCATGTCAAAAGGCAAAGCAATGATGATTTCAAATAGCATCAAATTATTAGGTGCAGGTTGTATTTGTTTAAATATAAGTCCTTTTGTTGGTTACTTTTTAGTTGGTATAGGTGCTGCGGCCTACTCTCCCGCTAAATATGGAATTTTAGGCGAACTAACTACAGGTGATAATTTAGTTAAAGCAAATGGGTTAATAGAAGCATCAACCATTGCCGCCATTTTACTTGGTTCGCTAGCTGGTGGTCATATTGCCGATCTTAATGTGAGCGCTTCCTTACTTGTGTGCGTGTTAGTGTATGGGCTAGCTGTTATTGCTAATTTTTTTATTCCTAAATTACCTGCTGCACGGCAAAATATTTCATGGCAATTTATCAATATGGTAAACAATTTTACTAATACATTAGAAATCATATGCAATAATAAACGTGTTTTATTTACACTATTGGGTACCAGTTTATTTTGGGGAGCAGGTATTACTTTACGTTTTCTTTTAATCAGTTGGGTTCCTGCTATCTTAAATATTCATGACAACGCAACACCAACAAACCTTAATGCAATAGTTGCTATCGGCATTGTTATTGGTGCAGGCCTAGCTAGTACATTTATTTCAATTAACAACACTTTACGTTGTATTCCTGCTGGTATAATGATGGGCATAGCGGTAATTGCCTTCACTTTGCAAAGCAACATAATTTCGTCTTATATTTTACTCATTGTTATCGGAGCATTAGGCGGCTTCTTTTTAGTACCATTAAATGCTTTTATTCAAAAAATGGGGAAAGATTTGGTCGGTGCTGGCAGTGTTATTTCGGTACAAAACCTAAGTGAATACTCAGCGATGATGATAATGTTAGGGCTTTATACGTTAGCCGTTGCTTTAAATTTATCGATTACTGCTATCGGTGTCGGTTTTGGGGGCTTATTTGCTTTAGTTATATTTTTATTATGGTTAGGGTTAAAAAATAATGAATCACATTAATCTATCAGCAATGCTAACAGAAAGTCGTAACCCTAATAGCGAAAAGATAGATAACTGTTCAACATTAGAAATGCTACAAATCATCAATAATGAAGATAAAAAAGTCGCATTGGCTATTGAAAAAGAGTTACCCAATATCGCAAAAGCCGTTGATGTGATTAGTTTAGCATTTTCAAATCAAGGTAGACTAATCTATATAGGTGCTGGCACTTCAGGACGACTAGGTATTTTAGATGCAAGTGAATGTCCACCAACTTATGGCACTTCACCAGAACAAGTTATTGGCTTAATTGCTGGAGGCAAAACAGCCATTTTTAAGGCGGTTGAAAACGCCGAGGATAACCCAGAATTGGCAATTACTGACTTAAAAAACATTAATTTTAGCTCAAATGACGTTTTAGTTGGCATTGCCGCTAGTGGGCGCACACCTTATGTAATAGGTGCTATGCAATATGCTAAATCAATTGGAGCAACAGTGATTAGCTTATGCTGTAACCCATTAGCTCCAATGATTAATTTAGCCAATATTTCTATTACACCAATCGTTGGTGCAGAAGTAATTACTGGCTCATCCAGAATGAAAGCGGGCACAGCACAAAAATTAGTCCTCAACATGTTAACCACTGCCAGCATGATAAAAATCGGCAAAGTCTATAGTAATTTGATGGTTGACGTACAAGCTACCAACGCCAAACTTGTTGAACGGCAAATATCCATTGTTATGCAGGCTACCGATTGCACTCGAGAAAAAGCCATTACCGCATTAACCGAAAGTAATAAGCATTGTAAAACTGCTATTTTGATGATTCTTTCAGGTTTAAATGCAGAGCAAGCCAGAGTGAGACTAAAAAAAGAAAATGGTTTTATTCGTCAAACACTGTAAGATAGACTAAATTTACTTTAATAAACAATAAAAAATTAAGTTTTTTATTAAAATGTGATGCTCACATAATTTTTAACTTATTTTTTTCTGTAAAATAACTAGATATTTTTATTTTATATATTATGCAATTAATATAAAAAATTAGGAGGTCGTTATATGGTTGGAATCATCCTAGCAACTCATGGTGAGTTTGCGGAAGGTATTCTACAATCAGGATCGATGATATTTGGAGAGCAAGAAAATGTTAAAGCTGTTACCTTGCACCCAAGTGATAGTCCTGAAAGTTTAAAAGAACGAATGCTTGAAGCGATTGCGACATTTGCTAATCAAGAAGAAGTCCTGTTTTTAGTAGATTTATGGGGAGGAACACCATTTAATCAAGCTAACAATTTATGTGGTGAACATAGTAATTGGGCTATTGTTGCTGGTTTAAATTTACCAATGTTAATTGAAGCCTATTCATCTCGTTTCTCAATGGAAACGGCGAAAGAAATTGCTACCGCAATTATTGAACCAAGCAAAGAAGGTGTTCGAACAACAGTCGAAATACCAATACAATCTTCTGCTTCTACTAAAAACGCAAATACTATCCCCGAAGGAACAGTACTTGGAGATGGTAAAATGAAAATTGTGTTAGCTCGTGTTGACTCACGCCTATTACATGGGCAAGTGGCGACAGCATGGACAAAATCAACCAATCCGAACCGGATTATTGTTGTTTCTGACTCGGTTGCAAAAGATGAATTAAGAAAAAAACTCATCCAAGAAGCAGCGCCTCCTGGTGTAAAAGCAAATGTAGTTCCAGTTAAAAAAATTATTGAAGTTTCACGCGATCCTCGTTTTGGTAATACCAAAGCGCTACTTCTATTTGAAAATCCACAAGATGTGCTACGAACCATAGAGGGCGGCGTCGATATCAATGAACTTAATATTGGTTCAATGGCCCATTCCGTAGGAAAGGTTATGGTTAATAAAGTGCTGTCAATGAATGCTGATGATGTTGATACATTTGAAAAATTAAAAACAAAAAATGTGAAATTTGATGTTCGCAAAGTACCTAATGACTCTAGCAGTAATATGGAGGAATTATTGAAAAAAGCGAAAGAAGAATTGGCGCAACAAAAGAATTAGTTTATTTAAGGGGTTATATTATGACATTGTCAATTATTGCTATCATTTTAGTGATAGTTATTGCCTTTCTAGCTGGTATGGAAGGTATTTTAGATCAGTTTCAATTCCACCAACCTTTAGTGGCTTGTTCTTTAATTGGACTTGTAACAGGTAATTTAGAAGCTGGTGTTGTATTGGGCGGTTCGTTGCAAATGATTGCACTCGGTTGGGCCAATATCGGGGCGGCAGTAGCGCCTGATGCAGCTTTAGCATCGGTTGCTTCATCAATTATTTTAGTATTAGGCGGCCAAGGTATAGCTGGCGTATCTACCGCTATAGCTGTAGCTATTCCACTTGCAGTTGCAGGGCTATTCTTAACCATGATTGTACGAACTATTGCTGTTCCATTAGTACACATGATGGATACTGCAGCGGAAGAAGGCAATATTCAAAAAATTGAATGGTTACAAATTTTAGGTATCTGTTTACAAGGTCTACGTATCGCAATCCCAGCTGCTGCGTTACTCTTTATTCCTGCTGAAGTTGTTAGAAGTACACTAGAAGCAATGCCAGAATGGCTAACAACGGGAATGGCTATTGGTGGTGGAATGGTTGTTGCTGTTGGTTATGCGATGGTAATCAATATGATGGCAAACCGCGAAGTATGGCCATTTTTCATTATTGGTTTTGTCGTTGCCGCGATATCACAATTAACACTGATTGCACTTGGTGCTTTAGGTATAGCATTAGCACTAATTTACCTCAATCTTTCAGAACGTGGCAATTCATCCAATGGTGGTAGCAAAGGTGATCCACTTGATGATATTTTAAATGATTACTAAAAACTTGGAGAAGAAAATGACTGATAGAATCCAATTAAACAAAAAAGATCGTTTAGCGGTTGCTTGGCGTTCAACTTTCCTCCAAGGGTCTTGGAACTATGAACGTATGCAAAATGGTGGATGGGTCTATTCAATGATCCCAGCTATCAAAAAATTATATACCACCAAAGAGGCTCGCTCTGCTGCCCTTAAGCGTCACCTAGAATTTTTTAATACTCACCCTTATTTAGCTTCTCCAGTGCTTGGGGTAACTCTTGCACTTGAAGAAGAACGGGCTAATGGAGCTGCTGTTGATGACGTAGCAATTCAAGGGGTAAAAGTTGGGATGATGGGACCATTAGCGGGTGTGGGTGATCCTGTATTCTGGTTTACCGTACGTCCAATGCTCGGCGCTCTTGGCGCTTCACTTGCACTAAGCGGTAATATTATGGGACCAATTTTATTCTTCTTATTATGGAATATTATTCGTTGGGGTTTCATGTGGTATACCCAAGAATTTGGTTACCGTACAGGCTCTAAAATAACCGATAATTTATCAGGCGGATTACTGCAAAAAATCACTAAAGGAGCTTCTATTTTAGGGATGTTTGTACTGGCAGCCTTAGTACAAAGATGGGTATCAATTAAATTCCAACCAGTTGTATCTACTGTCAAGCTAGACAATGGTGCTTTTATTGATTGGAATACATTACCAGCAGGTGCTGAAGGCATTCAACAAGCATTAATTCAAATGCAAAGCGGATTATCACTGACTCAACAAAAGGTAACCACCTTACAAAATAACTTAGATCAATTAATACCTGGACTTGTCCCCTTACTATTGACTTTCTTTTGCATGTGGTTACTTCGTAAAAAAGTATCACCAATCCTAATTATTTTGGGATTATTTATAGTCGGTATTGTTGGCCATGTAATCGGTCTTTTATAAACATATAGCTATGCCTATATGTATTTAGAAAGTATGATATTTTAAAATAGCGCCAACTTTCTATTTACTATTACATTAACCTTTTCATCACACCATGTGATGAAAAGGTATCATTAATCATTCGAACTTTGCATGGATATAGGGTAGATGGTTCAATCATTAAATACTAAAATTGATTTTACAATGAAAGCAACCGCATTTACAGGCTTATCTGAATACGGCAATATAATAATTGGTGACAAAGCCTTCGAGTTTTATCATCAACACGATCCACGCAAATATATCCAAATACCATGGAATGAAATTGATTATGTGATTGCTTCTGTATTATTAGGCGGTAGATGGATCCCTCGTTATTCTATACAAACAAAAAAAAATGGCACATTCACCTTTGCATCTAAAGAGCCCAAGAAGGTATTAAAAGCCATTCGAGTTTATGTTGACGGGCAAAAAATGGTACGCTCACTGGGCTTTTTTGATGTTTTAAAGAGAGCTTTTTTCCACAAAAAGAACAAAAAATAAAAATCACTATTTTATTATATTTATCGATTTCCAGTTAAATTAAATAAATTATAGTTAGTATCATTTTTATCCACTCTTTTGTAAGTTAGTTTAAGTCAATCAATATAACGCCGCATCATCAACAAACAGCCATTGCACTTTTTGCTAGAAAGAGTATAATTCTGGAGCTTTGATTTTGTCCGTGTTGGGCAGAAAAAAGATTATTTTTTAATTTAAGAGGATGTTATGGTAACTATTCGTTTAGCTCGTGGTGGCTCTAAAAAGCGCCCTTTTTATCAAGTAGTTGTCACTGATAGCCGTAACCCACGTGATGGCCGTTTTATTGAGCGCGTTGGCTTTTTTAATCCAATTGCACAAGGTAAAGCAGAAGAATTACGTTTAGATCTTGATCGCGTAAATCATTGGGTTGGTTTAGGTGCAACTGTTTCTGATCGTGTTAATGCACTAATTAAACAAGCACAAAAAGCTGCTTAATTTAGTAATTGATAATCACTGTAATGATGAATACTGAGAATCTTATTGTTGTTGGTAAACTTGGTTCAAGCTACGGCATTCGCGGATGGCTCAGAATTTTTTCGTTTACAGAATTCCCAGATAGCATTTTTGATTACACTCCTTGGTATATCCAGCGTGCTGGGCAATGGCAAGAGGTAATTGTAGAGAGCTTTAAACCGCATAATCATGATATGATTGTAAAACTTAAAGGCATTGATGATCGTGATCAAGCCATTGCATTAACCAATATTGAAGTGTTTGTTGATGCAGAAAAATTACCAGCACTTAGCAATGGTGATTTTTATTGGAAGGATCTCATTGGTTGCCGAGTTAAAACAATTAATAACTATGATTTAGGACTGGTAACTGACTTGATGGAAACCGGATCTAACGATGTATTAGTGGTTAAAGCAAATCTAAAAGATGCATTTGGAGCAACAGAACGTTTAATCCCTTTTGTTGATAATCAATTTATAAAACAAGTTGATTTAACAACAAAAATGATTGTGGTCGATTGGGATCCTGCTTTTTAATTGGTAAGGTAAAACTATGTGGATTGGCGTAATTAGCCTTTTTCCCGAAATGTTTCAAGCTATTACCTGTTATGGCGTAACTGGTCGAGCCGTTAAAAACAGGCTGTTAACAGTAGAGTATTGGAACCCTCGCGATTTTGCGCATGATAAGCATAAGACTGTCGATGATAGGCCTTATGGTGGTGGTCCTGGCATGTTAATGATGGTTCAACCACTTAAAGATGCAATTCATGCGGCAAAAACAGTGGCAGGTAACAATACAAAAGTAATCTATCTTTCCCCACAAGGGCGCAAATTAGACCAACAAGGTGTTTGCGAATTGTCACAAAATCAAAATTTAATTTTGATTTGTGGACGATACGAAGGTATAGATGAACGCGTTATTCAAACCGAAATTGACGAAGAATGGTCAATTGGGGACTACGTGTTAAGTGGTGGTGAAATACCAGCGATGACCATGATTGATGCATTAGCAAGGTTTATTCCTGGAGTGCTAAATCACCAATCATCGGCAAAAGAAGACTCTTTTGCTAACGGTTTACTTGACTGTCCACACTATACTCGTCCTGAGGTGTTAGATGGAATGGCGGTACCTGACGTATTAATGTCTGGTCACCATGAAGCGATTCGTCGCTGGCGATTAAAACAATCACTAGGACGAACTTGGTTAAGAAGAGAAGATCTTCTTGCAAATCTAGCTCTGACTGATGAAGAGCAATGTTTACTCGCTGAATTCCAACAAGAATACAGTGACAAACTAAGCAATTAATATTTCAGTATAACTAGTAAGAGATAATATTATGAAAAATGCAATTATTCAGCAATTAGAACAAGAACAAATGAAAAAAGACATCCCGTCTTTTCGCCCTGGTGACACGGTTGAAGTAAAAGTATGGGTTGTTGAAGGTAACAAAAAACGTCTTCAAGCTTATGAAGGTGTTGTTATTGGCATTCGTAATCGTGGTTTGCACTCTGCATTTACCGTACGTAAGATTTCGAATGGTGAAGGTGTTGAACGAGTATTCCAAACTCACTCACCAATTGTTGATTCAATTACTGTGAAACGTCGTGGTCAAGTACGTCAAGCTAAACTTTACTACTTACGCGAACTTCGTGGTAAAGCAGCTCGTATTAAAGAGCGCCTTAAATAAATTTTATTGCTTTAATTGTCTAAAACCAATTAAAAATATCAGATTAAACATGGTCACCTTTTTGGTGACCGTTTTTATATCTAACAAAAATCATTCCCTAGCAACTAATAATGTTAACAAAATTAAAGGGAATTTAATTGTTATTCTTTGAAAGGTAACACTATGGATGACTATCTTGTTAATATCCTTGCCACAACTGTAAAACTATTTGCATTAATGACACCTCCTGCTGTTTTAAGTGCATTTTTAAGTGGCACAAAACAATACGACGAACAGCTTAGACGCAAAACAGCACTCAAAACATCCTGTGCCGTATTTATCATCGGTATAGTGCTATTCTTTTTTGGTAATACCATGTTTAGTGTCTTTGGTTTTACTCTTGATGCATTCCGAATTGGTTCTGGAGCGTTGCTATTTATCACTGCAGTGTCACTAATGAATGATTCTCCAGAAAAGAACAAAATTAACAGTGATGACGATATCAGTGTTGTACCCCTTGCAATTCCACTTTGTATGGGACCCGCTTCCATTGGTACTATCATTGTTATGGGAACAAGCTCCGTAGGCTTTGCAGCCAATATGATTGGCGCTGTTTCTTTATTCATTGCATCTTCAGGGATTTATGCAATGCTATTATGTGCAAAAAGTATTGCTAAAGTATTAAAAAACACAGGTATTGCTATCTTATCAAAACTAACTGGGTTGCTAATATCAGCTATTGCTGCGCAAGTCGTTTTTACGGGTGTATCAGCTTTTCTAAAATAACTTGTATCAGAAAGGATTTCATCAAGATTATACCAAGCAAACGCACTTAACTTAGTGCCTTAAAATAAAGATAAATCACAAATAGTAAAAACATTAATAATCTGATTTTAAAAATTAAATGTAATCACCTAAACCGATTTATTAGGTGATTACAAACAAATTAATAGGTCAATAAAATTAATCTAACGTTTTTATTATTAAAGAATTTCGTTTCTTATAGAAAAAGTAAGAAACCAAAATAATTATTACTAAAACAACTTCTGATAATAAAATAAAATGCCCTGACTCCCCAAACCAAACACCAATAATAATCACAATATTAACAATAATAGAAACCCCTGCCAGCCAAGGAAATAATGGCGATTTGAACTTTACCATCTCTTTGGGATATTTACCGTTATTTACTCCCTTACGGAACTGATATTGACACCAAGCAATAATAATCCATGCAAAACATCCCACTTGCCCTGTTCCCGCTACTAAATAAATATACAATTTTTCAGCGGCAATATATTTCGAAAATAGTGAAACTAGCGCAATAATAGCAATAAATAAAATACCTTTTGTGGGCACTCCACGCTTATTTACGTCTGAAAAATATTGAGGTGCGAGTTTATCTTGAGCCATAGACCACAGCATTCTTGAACTGGCATAAATTGCAGAATTAGCCGCCGATATTGCCGCACAAAAAATAACAAAAAGCATTAAATACGAAGCTATTGAAATTCCTGCTTTATTAAATACCCACACAAATGGGCTAATTTCAGAATGAACCGTTCCATATGGATAAACAAGGGCTAAAACAGCAATAGCCAGAACATAAAATAGAATAATGCGAAAAGCAACACCAGTAATAATTTTGGGTAACACAGACTGTGGAGATTGCGCCTCACCAGCTGCACTACCAATTAATTCGACGCCCTGAAAGGAATAGGTCACGATAGTCATACAAACAAATATGGCTAAAAAACCATTAGGAAACCACCCTTTTTCGGTTTTAAATGTTGGTAAGATATGCGTTTCGCTATATTGGTGGTTAAGTAAATAAATCCCCACCCCAATAAATGCAATAATCGCAAGAACCTTAATAGTTGAAAACCAATACTCACTTTCTCCAAATGCACGAACAGAGGTTAAATGCACTGAAGTAAGAACAATTAGAATTAATAGACTAAAAAGATAAATAGGAATCGAAGGGAAGGTTTGGTGAGCAATCATTGAAGCAGCGGTTAAATCTGCCGCCATAGATAGTACCCAACTAAGCCAATACAACCAACCGATGGTATAACTCCAAATCGGATTGGGTATAAACATCAACGCATAGTGTTGAAATGAACCTGCATGAGGAAATGCACAAGAAAGTTCACCTAAACATAACATAGTTGAAAGCATTATGCTTCCTGCCATTAAATAAGCAATAATTGTTCCTAATGGACCAACTGTGCTAAGTGGAGCTGCAATACCAATAAATAATCCAGTACCAATTGATCCACCTAATGAAATCATCAATAAATGACGATTTTTTAGGTTTTTCTTTAAATTACTACTGGGATAAGGGTTTTCTTGTGATTCAGATGTTGTCATATAAACCGCCTAGTAATTAATAAAAACTGCTGGTTACCCAGCAGTTAACACAAATTAATAAATAAACCGTTTTTCTACACCATTAGTTTGACAAGCCATTAGTAAAGCAGTGTAATCAAGCTCAAATCCAATAACATCGCCAACACGAAGTGTTTGAGTAACATCTTCAATATCAACCAAGGTATGATCACTGGTTTGACCCAATACAGTAATATCATCATTGATGGGTATACAGCTTTCTGCTGGCACATCTTGACGTCCAAAGGCAAGAAGTGCTCGTTTGCGTGTACCGCTATCAACAAAGGTTTTACTGTTTAAAAAAGCATCTACACCTAATTCACCAACAGGAACTGTTGGTTTACTATTGAGTTCAATGATTTGCGCATATAATTTATAAATATTACTACATGCTTTATCAACGGGTTTATTTGAATGATGAAACTCGTCAAGATATTTCATATCCACATATTCAATACCAAACTCGTGTAAACCACCAATTCTCAAATGATTTAATCCTTCTGGCCAAATACCTTTATCCAATAAGTGGTAACTGGTACAATTACCGGCCGATAAATACTTTATTTTAATATTACAAACTTGCTCTACTTTACGCGCTATTTTTAAAAAGTCTACTCCATTTTTAACTGTAGGTAGTACAGTACCATAGCAATTAAAATTGGTGCCGAGCCCATAGAGCTCAACACCGGGTAAAGAAAGAATAAGTTTAACCGTATCAATGATTTCATCAATATGTTCAAACCAAATACCTTCGCGTAAATCCCCCATATCAACCATTAATAAAACTTGATGAACTTTTTGTTGTTTAACTGCTTCATCAGAAAGTGCCTGAATTACTACTTTTTCGCTGTTTAAGCTAATATCAGCATATCTAACAACATCACTAATTTCACTTAAACAAGGGCTCCGTAATAAGCAGGTTTTACAATTTAAAGCTTCTTTTAATTTCTTTAAATTGTATGTTCTTGATTCAGCAATCACATCAATACCGCCTTCAAGTACTGCTTTGGCCGTTTCAACACAACCATCAAAAACTTTATTAACAGCCATAACCTCAATACCGTGTTTAGCTAATAGATCTTTTTCAACACGAGCATTATTTCTTAATTTGCGTAAATCAATTTCTAATATAGGTTTGTACATAATTTTACTCCTCTATATATTATTACTACTGCAAACGGTTTCGTTTTTGGGCTCGATAATAAATCCATTCAGCTAAACCAATGGCAAGTACTGCACCACCAACAATTTTAGCAATATATTCGACATACCCCCCCATATCTATTTGCGCAGGTGGAATAAATACTAATACCACAGCAAATAGAGTAGATAAGAAACCAAGTGCTGGTAACACAATTGGCAACACCTTACCCGGAATTTTAAAACTACGAGCAACATCTGGTTGAGTAATACGTAAACGATAATATGCAATAAACATCACTAAGTACGGAATAAAGTAACAAATTGTCGTTAACGCTGTTAACATCCAATATGCTGCTGCAATACTTGGCGACACAAAAGTTGAAAAACAAAGTACTGTAACAATAACAGCTTGAATAATTAACGCAAAGGCTGGTGTTTTATATACTGGATGTAAACGACCGATGCGTTCTCCAAGCAAATTATCTTCTTTTGATGCTTCTTGTAGCATATAAATCGGGCCAACTAACCATGAGTTTATTTGTCCTAATGCACCAAAAAACAAACAAATTGCCATTACTGGTAATAACCAAGGCATATGCAATTCTTTAGCTGCAGCTTCCATTGCTTGCATAACACCCGCTACGATATCAGTATCGGCTGCTGGTAATAAAGTATTAATAGCCCATGTTCCGACCATATAAATACCAACAATAACCACTGCTGAAACCAACATTGCTTTTGGAAAGTCTCGTTGTGGATCTCGTGTACGCCCTGCAATCATCGGAGCCACCTCAAGACCAGCAAATGCGAACATCATGCTAGATAGAAAAACAATAGTATCCCAACTACTTAAATCAGGTAACCAATCACTAACATGACTATAGCTTGTAGCCATAGGATGCCCTGTGAATAACCATACAACAGCTAATAGCACAATAATAGCGGCTGGAATAAATACACCAAGCCATGCACTCACACTATTAATAATTTTAGTCCATTGCATCCCTTTAATATTCATCAGTGTTAAAATCCAGAATACCACCATAGAGCCAACACCAATAAATACTTGATTTTGAGCTAACTCAGCGCTAAACATATACCCAATTGCAGTAAAACCAAATTGCAACATTAACGGGAAGAAAAGAACGCAAGAGAACAAAAAGCAAACAACAACTATCCAACCGATACGTTTACCAAATGCTTCTTTTACCCAAACAAAAATTCCACCATCTTTTGGCCAACCTGTTGAAAGTTCGCCACAAACCATAGCTAATGGGAAGAAAAGACAAAATGCAGCAAGTAACCAAAGTACCATTGCTGACGCCCCATAAGGAGCAACATTAGGAATTTGACGCAAACTTAGTATTGCAATGACATTCATAAAAACAATGTCTTTAATACCAAGTAGACTTGAATCTTTAGAATCACTCATAATAACCTCACTTTATAATATCTGGAGCATAAAATGCCCCAGATATTGATGATTAATATATGTCGTATCCAACCATATCTTCGTAAGTGTCCTCTCGGCGAATCAATCTATCCTTGCCTTCTTTATCTATCATTACAACAGAAGTACGAGGACGATTGTTATAAACAGTTTGGCTTTCGATGGTATAAGCACCAGCATCAAGGAAAGCAACAATATCACCGATTTGAGTGTCTTTTGGCATTAAGAATTCTTCACCTTTAACACCAACATGGAAATAGTCACCACCATCACATAAAGGACCAGCCAATTTGATGTACTCATCATGTGTTTCATTGATTTTTGAAGCATTATAAACATAGAAGAACCAATCAAAATGTTGACTATCAGATAGCACACTATAACCAGCATCAACAAATTTCCACTCAACATGCTCTTCAATATTGCCATCTAAATCATAATTGGTTTTACGTTTTTCACAGGCAACTTCAGTTACAAGCACACCTGCTGAGCCTGTTACTTTACGGCCTGGCTCAATACAGATTTCAACATCAGTGCGCCATTTGTGTACTTCACTAATAACAGCATCAGCAAAATCTTGTGCAGTAATACCTGCATACATATTATCTTCTAATGGATTACCATTTTCTTCATCATATTTATAAGGAACAGGGATCCCCCCACCTACGTTGATTAAATCAAATTTAATACCAAGCACTTCTTCTAAGCGACGTGATTCATCAACTAAAACTTTCGTAGCTTTAGCAAAAGGCTCTGATTCTGGAACTTGATCACCAACGTGCATATGTAAACCGCGTAAATGAACATATGGCATTTCTAAAATACGACGACATGTTTCTTCTGCTTGTTCTAAATCGATACCTGATTTAGCATGATAAGCAGTGACTAATTCTGCGTGAGTTGCTGACGGAACATTTGGTTCAACACGCACACAAACATTTGCTACCTTTTTCAAACGTCTTGAAATCTCATCAATAATATCAAGCTCATATAAGCTATCTACGTTGATAATATACAGATCATTTTGAATAGCAAACTCTAAATCCACTGGCTTTTTAACAACACCATTAAACACAATTTGGCTACCAGGGAAACCGATATCTAAACATTTACGCACTTCAAACATTGAGTTCGCTTCGGCATAAATTCCTGCATCTTTAATCGCTTTAAGAACACCCATTACTGAACAAGTTTTTGATGCATAGAAAATTTTTGTTTTTGGATGAGCTTTAAATGCCTCTTTAATTTCTTGCACATTACGATCAATCTCCTTTTCAGAAAACACATAAAAAGGCGTTGGATATTTTTTGGCTAACTCTTCTAAGTTAACACCATCAAAACAAAGTTTGCCACTTTCAGCGCTAAAACGACGATCTTTAGTTACAAGATCAGTGCGTAATTTGTTATAATTTGACATAATTTTGTCGGACATATAGCCTCCAGTTAATGATTACATAAAAAATAAGTAAAATGGCTTCTCACTTGTTGTGCAATCAGCATGCCAACTTTAAAAACAAAAATAATCAATATATTAACAAACAAAACACAAGTAAAAATTTAATCATTTAGTATAAAATCCGTTTTTATGACAAAAATTTGTCATTTTTATATGATAATTAACAGGCGTTTAAATTAAACAAAGCTAAATATAACAAATCACCCTAGTTCAAAAGGCACGAATATCATGACAATCGACCCTGAATTATTACAATCATTGGAAATATTTAAACATTTTTTTGATTTAATCCATCAACCAATGGCGATTATTGATAAAGAAGGCAAATATGTTTATTACAATCAGGAAAGTGCTGAACTTGATGGTTACCCTATAGAACAAGCTATAGGAAAACCAATGCTTAAAGTTTATCCCAAGATGCGAAAAGAAGACAGCACGATGTTGCAAGCCCTACAACATGGGAAAGAATATCAAAACAATTACCAAAGCTATTATAACCATGTAGGTAAACTTGTAGATTATATGCACACAACAGTTCCTCTTTATAATAAAAATCAAAAAATTATCGGCGCAATAGAAATAGGTCGAAATTTATCTACTGTTAGGCAATTACAAGACCAAGTATTCAAGCTCAATAGCAAGTTATATCAAAATAAAGAACAACCATTACCAGAAATTGTTTTTGTATCAAAAACAATGCAAGAGGTTATCGATCAAACTAACATCTTGGGAGCAAATGATGTTCCTGTATTAATAGTTGGCGAAACAGGAACAGGTAAAGAGCTATTTGCTCGTTTAATCCACCAAATAAGCCAACGCCGTGACAAAGCATTTATCTCGCTCAACTGTAGTGCACTACCAACCACACTGATTGAAAGCACCCTATTTGGTACGGTCAAAGGCGCATTTACGGGTGCTGAAAACCGACAAGGTTATTTAGAACTGGCTAACGGAGGCACATTATTCCTTGATGAATTAAATGCTATGCCTCTTGAAATGCAAAGTAAATTATTACGATTCTTACAAGAAAAAACCTACTGGCAATTAGGTGGTAATAAAGAAATGCATTCAGATGTTCGTATTGTTGCTGCCATGAATGAACCACCTACAGAACTATTAAAAACAGGAAAAATGAGAAGTGATCTGTTTTTTCGCTTAAACGTTGGTTTAATAAAACTCCCCGCTTTACGCGACAGAACAGAAGATATTCCAGTGTTAGCACGCTATTTTATTGATAAACACAAAAACGACGTCAATGTTGTAATTAGCGGTATCAGTGAACATGCACTACAACAATTAATATCAGCTCCTTGGCCCGGTAATGTCCGTATGCTTGAAAATACAATTGTCAGAAGTATGGTATTACAAAACGAACCGGGTGAATTACAGAATATTGTCCTTGATGAAGATCTATTCGATCTTAATAGTTCATCTTCTCAAAACGATGATATCAATAAACCAGAAAATTTACCTATCAACACATCTACTGATGGAAACAACTTAATTGAACAAGTTGAAAACTATGAACGACAACTCATCATTAACGCATTAAATCAAGCCAACGGCAAAATTATAACGGCGGCAAAACTATTAAACATTTCACGCACAACGTTACAATACAAAGTAAAAAAATACCATATTCAAATGGGCGTAATTAATTAAACGATCTAGCACAAGCAAATGCACTACTCCATGCCCATTGAAAATTATAGCCACCTAACCAGCCTGACACATCGACAACCTCACCAATAAAATAGAGGTTGGGGTGTGTTTTAACTGCCATAGTTTTGGAAGACAACGCATCAGTACTTATACCACCAAGAGTCACCTCCGCAGTACGATAACCCTCAGTCCCATTTGGAGTAATATGCCAATGTGTTAAAGCATTATACAAGTCTTGCTGTTGTTTGGGATTAATTTGCTTAACTATTATATCGTTTATCAAATTGAGCTGTATTAACACCTCAACAAGCCTTTTAGGTAAAACCTGTGCTAAACAATTTTTTATAGTTTGATTACGATTCTGCTCTAATAATGGTTTAAACGATGATTCGAATGTGAAATCAGGTAATAAATTAATAGTAATTGACTCTCCAGCCTGCCAATAGCTTGATATTTGCAAAATAGCTGGTCCTGAAATTCCTCGATGAGTAAATAATAGATTCTCCTTAAAACTAACTCTTTCATTAGAAACTTCAACAGCAACAGCAATACCAGACAAGGTTGATAATATATCAAGTAAAGGTTTATGTAACGTGAACGGTACTAATCCTGCTTTGACTGGTATCACTGGAATAGCCAATTTTTCGGCAATTTTATAGCCAATTGAAGTCATGCCAAGGGCAGGCATCGATAAGCCTCCCGTAGCAATAATAAGATTATCACTATCAATAATGCCTCGAGAAGTATGTAATTTAAATCCTATTTTATCACTGCTAATATCTTCAACCTGAGTCTGCATCATAAAATGAACATGCCCTTTTTGACACTCGTTTAATAGCATATCAACAATATCTTGCGCTGAATTATCACAAAATAATTGCCCATGATCTTTTTCATGGTAAGCAATACCATACTGATTTACTAATTGGATAAAGTCCCACTGAGTAAATTGTTTCAAAGCTGACTTACAAAAATGAGGATTGCAAGAAATATAATTACTAGGTTCAACCATTAAATTAGTAAAATTACATTTACCACCACCAGACATTAGAATTTTGCGTCCTAACTTTTTACCATTATCAATCACAGTAACATCATACCCCTTTTGCCCCAGTAAACCTGCGCAAAAAAGCCCAGCGGCGCCAGCACCCACAATCGTAATTTTAGTTTGCATTATCAATAGATCAAAAATAAAAGATAACAAATTATAACAGTATACAATTGTCACTCATAGTTATTGAATCTAACAGCAGATTTTATACTCAAACACCTAGTTACCGGAAACTTTTTAACAAGAAAGAAAAAGAACTTATATCTTATTTTCTAAAGCCAAATTTAAAATCAACGCCTTAACTTATAAAAAACAAAATAAATCATAAAGGTAAATTCTACTATTAGCTTTATTAATAACGTTTATATAACTTATTAAAAGATCGACTTATAAATAATATTTATTTGACCAAAAACTAATTTTTGATTAACTTCACACGCAATATGGAATTAAAGCCTATTTATTCCTTCTTAAATTATAAAACGATGAATTAGAGGCAATGATATGTTATATAACCAGCATCATGAAAAAGATAACTGTGGATTTGGTTTAATTGCTCACATTGAAGGACAACCAAGTCATAAAGTGGTGCGTACTGCAATTCACGGACTTGCCAGAATGCAACACCGTGGTGCTATTTTATCAGACGGTAAAACTGGTGATGGCTGTGGACTTTTATTACAAAAACCCGATCGATTTTTTAGATTAGTGGCACAAGATGCGGGCTGGCGTTTAGCAAGTAATTATGCCGTTGGTATGTTGTTTTTGAGCCAAGATGAAAAAGAAGCTCAAATTAGCCGTGATATTGTCGAAGAAGAATTAGCCAATGAAACCTTATCTATTTTAGGTTGGCGTGAAGTACCAATTGATAAAAGTGTGCTTGGTGAAATTGCCCTATCATCATTGCCTAAAATTGAACAAGTCTTTGTTAATGCACCCGCCGGATGGACAAAAATTGATCTAGAACGCCGCCTATACATGGTGCGCCGTCGAATTGAAAAACGGGTACAAGACGATACATTTTACGTTTGTAGCTTCTCAAATCAGGTCAATATCTATAAAGGCTTATGTATGCCTAAAGATTTACCTCGATTCTATCTAGATTTGGCTGACATCCGAATGGAAACAGCAATTTGTTTATTTCATCAACGTTTTTCAACCAATACTGTTCCTCGTTGGCCATTAGCGCAACCTTTTCGGCATTTAGCTCATAATGGTGAAATCAACACTATTGAAGGTAATAGACAATGGGCACAAGCACGTTCCTATAAATTTAAAACGCCACTCATTCCGGACTTACAAGATGCGGCACCTTTTGTTAATGTCACAGGTTCTGATTCAAGTTCATTAGATAACATGCTTGAGCTATTTCTTGTAGGAGGAATGGATATTGTACGAGCCATGCGCTTATTGGTTCCACCTGCATGGCAAAATAATCCTGACATGAACGAAGATCTGCGTGCTTTTTTTGACTTCAACTCAATGCATATGGAACCTTGGGATGGTCCTGCCGGTATTGTAATGTCTGACGGTCGTTATGCCGCATGTAACTTAGACCGTAACGGATTACGTCCTGCACGTTATGTAATAACGACAGACAAACTCATTACCTGTGCATCCGAAATCGGTATTTGGGATTATCAACCTGACGAAGTCGTCACTAAAGGACGCGTTGGTCCAGGTGAATTGCTAGTTATAGATACTGAAGAAGGTCGCATTTTACAATCGTCTGAAACAGACAACGATTTACAAAAACGTCATCCATATAAAGAATGGATGGAAAAAAATGTTAAAAGACTGATCCCTTTTGAAAACCTACCTGATGATAACATTGGCTCTCGATATTATGACGATATCTTGCTAGCAACTTATCAAAAACAATTTGGTTATAGTGCTGAAGAGCTAGACCAATGTATTCGAGTGCTAGGTGAAAACGGTCAAGAAGCCACCGGCTCAATGGGCGATGACACACCATTTGCGGTACTATCAACAAGGCCTCGCTCAATTTATGATTATTTTCGTCAAAAATTTGCTCAGGTAACAAATCCGCCTATCGACCCACTACGCGAATCACACGTTATGTCACTTTCAACCAGTATTGGCCGTGAAATGAACGTGTTTGCCGAAGCAGAAGGTCAGGCGCATCGTGTTGCGTTCAAATCTCCTGTTTTGGTTTATTCAGATTTTAAACAATTAACAGCATTAGAATCACGTTATTACAAATCAGAAACCTTAGATATCACTTATGAAATCGATGGTAGCCTGCGCGATGCCATTGAACAATTATGTGGTGATGCTGAAGCAAAAGTTCGCAATGGCACGGTATTATTGATTTTATCAGATAAAAATATAGCGCCTGATCGCTTACCAATTCCTGCGCCTATGGCAGTTGGAGCTGTTCAGCAACGCTTAGTTGAAAAAAACTTACGTTGCGATGCTAATATCATTGTCGAAACCGCAAGCTGCCGTGATCCACATCAATTTGCGGTACTTCTTGGTTTTGGTGCAACCGCAATTTACCCTTATTTAGCCTACGAAATTTTAGGTCAAATGGTCGATAATAGCACAATAAAAAAATCTTACCGTGAAGCCATTCTTAATTATCGTAATGGAATTAACAAAGGCTTATATAAAATTATGTCAAAAATGGGCATTTCAACCGTCGCCTCCTACCGCTGTTCAAAACTATTTGAAGCAGTTGGCTTAAATAAAGAGGTCGTTGAACTTTGTTTCCAAGGAGTTACTAACCGTATTAATGGTGCCAATTTTGATGATTTTGCGCAAGACCAATTTAACTTATCAAAAAGTGCATGGCTGAAAAGAAAACCATTAGAACAAGGTGGGTTACTTAAATATGTTCATGGTGGTGAATATCATGCTTATAATCCTGATGTAGTACAGTCACTACAAAAAGCGGTCAATAATGGCAATTATGAAGATTACAAACGCTATGCCGATATCGTCAACAACCGCCCTATTGCCACCTTGCGTGATTTATTAAAGCTCAATCCACCTGAAAACGCAGCTATTCCACTTGATCAAGTCGAACCAGAAGAATCACTGTTCAAACGCTTTGACTCGGCAGCCATGTCAATTGGTGCGCTAAGCCCTGAAGCACATGAATCCCTTGCCGAAGCAATGAACACGCTCGGTGGTTTTTCAAATTCAGGCGAAGGAGGTGAAGATCCAGCTCGCTACAACACCATAAAAGTATCACGCATAAAACAAGTTGCATCAGGTCGTTTTGGTGTAACACCAAGTTACTTAATGAGTGCCGATGTTATTCAAATCAAAGTAGCACAAGGAGCAAAACCGGGGGAAGGTGGTCAGTTACCTGGCGACAAAGTCACACCATATATTGCTAAATTGCGTTTTTCTGTACCGGGTGTCACACTTATTTCACCACCACCTCATCACGACATTTACTCGATTGAGGATTTGGCACAATTAATATTTGACCTAAAACAGATTAACCCTAATGCCATGATTTCGGTTAAATTAGTATCAGAGCCAGGCGTTGGCACAATCGCAACTGGAGTTGCTAAAGCCTATGCCGACTTAATTACCATTTCAGGCTATGATGGTGGAACAGGCGCCAGCCCATTAACTTCAGTCAAATATGCTGGTTCTCCTTGGGAATTAGGGTTAGTTGAAACTCAGCAATCATTAGTCGCCAATGGGTTACGTCACAAAATACGTTTACAAGTAGACGGTGGTTTAAAAACGGGCACTGATATTGTCAAAGCAGCTATTTTAGGTGCTGAGAGTTTTGGATTTGGAACAGGACCAATGGTTGCCTTAGGTTGTAAATATCTGCGTATTTGCCACCTTAATAACTGTGCAACGGGTGTTGCAACGCAAGACGAAAAACTGCGTAGCGAACATTATCATGGCCTGCCAGAAAAGGCGATAAACTATTTCCGCTTTATTGCGCGTAACACGCGAGAAATTATGGCCGAGCTAGGTGTCAGTCGTATCGTCGATTTGATAGGACGCACCGATCTGTTATTAGAACTTGATGGCATCACAGCAAAACAACAAAAACTTGACCTATCAGGACTGCTCGAAACAGCAAAACCTATTGATGGCAAACCAGTTTATTGTATTGAAGACAATAAACCATTTGATAAAGGTGTGCTAAATAAAGAGATCATCACACAAGCACAACAATTTGTTGATAATCGCCAAAGCCAAAGCCTCTATTTTGATATACAAAATACTGATCGCTCTGTGGGTACTAGTTTATCTGGCTATATTGCCAAAAAATATGGTGACCAAGGTCTTGTTGCTGATCCTATTTCGCTTAACTTTAACGGCACTGCGGGTCAAAGTTTTGGTGTTTGGAACGCTGGAGGTGTGGACTTAACACTCACAGGCGATGCCAATGATTATGTTGGTAAAGGCATGGCTGGCGGTCGTATTGTGATTCGACCACCGCAAGGCTCAGCATTTTTAAGCCATGAAGCAACCATTGCCGGTAATACCTGCTTATATGGTGCAACTGGAGGAAAACTCTTTGCCGCTGGACGTGCTGGAGAACGATTTGCGGTACGTAATTCTGGTGCAATTAGTGTTGTTGAAGGCATTGGAGACAATGGCTGTGAATATATGACAGGCGGTATTGTCTGCGTATTAGGTAAAACAGGAGTTAACTTTGGTGCAGGTATGACAGGTGGTTTTGCTTATATTTTAGATGAAGATAGTGATTTCCATAAACGCATAAATAAAGAGTTAGTGGAACTATTGAATGTTGCTGATTACTCAATTCACGAAGAACATTTACGTGGTTTAATAATGGAGCACGCTCAACTTACCCATTCATCACGCGCGGAAGAAATTTTGGCTAATTGGGATGATTATTCAAAACAATTTGTATTAGTCAAACCCAAATCGAGTGATGTAACAGCGCTACTTGGGCACCGCAGTCGCTCATCAGCAGAATTACGTATTCAAGCACAGTAAGGAGAACACGAAAATGAGCCAAAATGTTTATCAATTTATCGATTTACAACGTGTTGATCCGCCTAAAAAATCGTTAAACATTCGCAAAATTGAATTTGTTGAAATTTATGAAGGATTTTCTGCTCCACAATCACAAGCGCAGGCTGATCGTTGCCTTGCTTGTGGCAACCCATATTGTGAATGGAAATGCCCTGTGCATAACTATATACCCAATTGGTTAAAACTGGTTAATGAAGGCAAAATATTAGAAGCGGTTGAACTCTCACATCAAACCAACAGCCTGCCTGAAGTTTGTGGCCGAGTTTGCCCACAAGATCGCCTTTGCGAAGGCTCTTGTACTTTAAATGCTGAATTTGGCGCAGTTACCATAGGTAATATAGAGCGTTATATTACTGATGAAGCCTTTAGAATGGGTTGGAAACCTAATTTATCAAACGTCGAAAAAACAGGATTGAAAGTTGCAGTTATTGGTGCTGGTCCTGCTGGCCTTGCTTGTGCCGATGTCTTAGTCCGCAATGGCGTAACGCCAGTAGTGTTTGACCGTCACCCTGAAATTGGTGGACTACTCACCTTTGGCATCCCAGCGTTTAAACTTGATAAAGAAGTATTAATCAACCGAAGACATATTTTTACTGAAATGGGCATTGAGTTCCGTCTAAATACTGAGGTCGGTAAAACGGTACAATTAACCGACTTAATCAACGAATTTGATGCGGTTTTTGTGGGTGCTGGAACTTATCAATCAATGCGAGCGGGTCTTCAAAACGAAGATGCCAACGGCGTTTATGATGCCTTACCATTTTTAATTGCCAACACTAAACACATAATGAAACATGCGCAAACCCAAGATACCCCATACATTGACATGAAAAACAAACGTGTTGTGGTATTAGGTGGTGGTGATACTGCAATGGACTGTATACGAACATCTATTCGTCAAGGTGCAACTGAAGTTACTTGTGCTTATCGCCGAGACGAAGCCAACATGCCGGGCTCAAAACGAGAAGTCAAAAATGCCAAAGAAGAAGGCGCACAATTCCAATTTAACGTACAACCACTCAGCATTGAAATTAACAGCACAGGACAAGTCACAGGTGTCAAAATGGTTCGAACAGAACTCGGCGAACCCGATGCAAAAGGTCGGCGTTCACCAGTGGTGATTGCAGGTTCAGAATTTGTCTTACCTGCTGATGCGGTTGTAATGGCATTTGGATTTAGACCTCACGCCATGCCTTGGTTAGTAGAACATGGTGTTGATTTTGATGCCCAAGGCCGAATCATCGCCCCAGAAACCAACGGCTACCAAACGACGAATGCTAAAATTTTTGCCGGAGGCGATGCCGTTCGAGGGTCAGATTTAGTGGTAACGGCGATTAGTGAGGGGCGCAAAGCGGCTGAAGGTATTTTGAATTATTTGGAAGTTTAAAGGTTGTTGGTATTTGAATTAAAATCAAATTAACTGTGTGGAAGCCCGCTTTTTAAGCGGGCTTTTTTATTGTTAATGCAAGTGGGTGGTTTTGTTTGAAAAGAGTTAAATAAAAACCTAAATAAAATCAATACCTTTCTTGATTGACTTTTTTTGGGGTTTTTGCGTTGCTTTTTAACACAAAAACAACTCACAAAAAAGACCTAAGGTTATGCTGTCTGTCTTATTCCGGCGTCGGAATGTGCCGACAACAGAGCAAGGTTAGCACGACAAACAAGGATGTTTGGCGAGTTTGTGGCGCGCTTGGAGCGCTTCCACAAACGGTGCGTTAAGACCGAGCGTCGGCGGAGGGCAGCCGAAGGCCACATTCTGTAGCCTTGCGAGGGGTTTTTAGGGGATTTCGCAAAAAATCCCCTAAATCGGACGTGGTCACTGTAGCTATTTTGTTCACCAAAAGGTCAAAACGTCCGAAACCAACGCACCCAACCCATTTTATGCACTAACAAAAAAGAATTATTTTGATAAAAAATCGCTTCGATAGACTATTGATTTTATTAGAGTTTTTAGTTGGTGCTTTTTAGCAAAAACACAACCCTAAGCGATAGCCCCATCGGGCACAGTGTGCTCTGCTATTGGCTGAAATAGTTTTTTAACTCTTGAATAAACGCACTATCTACAATAGGCGGATATTTGTTGGGTTGCCATGATGATAAAAACAGTAAATGTTGTAATGTTAATGTTTTATTTATGTTGCTCAGTGCGGTTTCGGCTATTGGCTCTGAGTCTGTGAAAATCGATGATTTCGGTGCAGTCACTTCGTTTGCATGAGTGGCGGTTTGCTGTGGTTGTGGTGGTTGGTTTTGTTGGGCTTTTCTTTTTTGGTATAATTGACACTGCTGTTGATACCAAGCTTGATAGCCACTTAAATCGTAATCATCTAATAATTCATAGCCGTAAACAGTCGGTACCGCTTTAGGACAACGTTTATTAATAATATTTGCCGGAAACCCGCCACACACAATAATTTGGTCGAGTTTTTTTATGTGTTTGATTATCGGTTTTATGTTGAATCCTAATAATTGAGTCATCACATAAAATGATTGGTTGTAGGTCTTTAAAAAAAGACCTTCTCTCAAAAAATGAATCGGATTTTCACTTAATGCTAATCTTTGTTCTATTTCCATTGCATGACCTTCTTTATTTGGTTGCCCTTGTGCCACCGCCATCGACACTTTCAGCGTCGGCGGCGGGGGGCGGCGCTATTGTGGCTTTGCCACAACGGCGCAACCCTAAGGGAAACGCCCCAACTTACGCGGGGGCTTTGTTCTTTGTTATATTATCCTCTCAAGCACCATAACCACCCCCGCGTCCTAAGGATTAAGAACTAAACGCTAAGAACTAAGGTGCGGTGCAAACAGCGAAAGGACTGTAGGAACCGCTGCCGACGGCGCCGTAGGTCGAGTAGACACGGAACTGGTAGAAACCTGAAGCGTCGCTCGTCCAGTAGAGGCCGCCGACGAAGCCCGCATCAGCGTAGCCGCCCATGCTGCCCCACTCCGTGAAAAATCCTGCTCCTATGTGACGCATGTAAGCATTAACTGATGAACGAGGGGCTGCGCCTAAATAGTCATAGTTTGAATTGGTTAAATCCCTTACCCGTGGCATTCGATAACCCAAACGATTACACCATGCTAATTGGTCACTATAATCTTTCTTTACACTCCCCCGATTGACGAACCACTGCCTTAACACAAATCCATACCTCACCTCATTACCATTACTATCCCTACCCACCAACTCGAAGGTCTGTGGCAAAGATGGACGTGTAAGTGAACCAGGATTACTTGAGCTTATCTGACTACTACTTGCCCTAGGACCTGTTAATGTTACCCGTGTTACATTTTTGGATTTATCTGTAATCCATATATCACCTTGGTTCGGCAACCTCCAACTCACCGTTATCCCTAGACTACCACTTGTGTTAACTGCCCAACTCAACTGACTTGCGTCTATCCCTCCTATGTCCAAATCAAAATACAATCCATCTGCACCTGTAGTAGGAAAGTTTCTGCTGTAAGATGATGGGTTTGTTGACTGAACTAAAAAGCCCTTAGTAGGACTCCATATGTTAGATGGGCCTGCGGAGCTGGTTGAGCCAAAGTTTAGATTCGGCCTGACCGAACAAATAACCGGCTGTGACGGCAAAGTGATATAATAAACCGCTGTGCCTCCGTAAAAACGACTACTATTTGGCACTCCATACTGTGTAGTTAAACTTCCCCCTGTACTATCTAAAGTGACCTTATAAGGCGCTTTACATATATCTAATGTATCACTACGATTAACCGTGCTACCGTTTTTATCCTTTATTGCTAACGATATACTCCCTGTTGCAGTAACACCATTTGTACCCTGTCCATCCCCATCATCATCTCCCCACTTCCCTTGGCTGATTAGACTATTTAAACTAATAGATGTTGCACCCGATGGCAATACCGTATGAATATCATTAAATGT
>NZ_LZHA01000080.1:0-4769 GCF_001690335.1 Gilliamella sp. Gris1-4
AAGTCTGGCGGCACCCTACTCTCACATGGGTAATACCCACACTACCATCGGCACTACGGCGTTTCACTTCTGAGTTCGGCATGGGGTCAGGTGGGACCACCGCGCTATTACCGCCAGACATATCCTGTACTCTCTTTCTTTATCGCTGTCCATTATCTCATATCAACAACAATCACTCAATTCGGAACAAACTGTTTTTTCTATCTCTATTCTCTTTTCGATGATTTCCTCATCTAGCAATAACTTCTGCGTAAACCAAAACAACTCCGAGTTGTAAGGTTAAGACTCTCGGTTCATTAGTATCAGTTAGCTCAATGTATCACTACACTTACACACCTGACCTATCTACGTCTTAGTCTCAAACGGACCTTACTGAATCTCTTCAGGGAAAACTCATCTCGAGGCTAGTTTCGTGCTTAGATGCTTTCAGCACTTATCTATTCCGCACGTAGCTACCGGGCAATGCAATTGGCATCACAACCCGTACACCAGCGGTGCGTTCACTTCGGTCCTCTCGTACTAGAAGCAAACCCTCTCAATTTTCCTACGCCCATGGCAGATAGGGACCGAACTGTCTCACGACGTTCTAAACCCAGCTCGCGTACCACTTTAAACGGCGAACAGCCGTACCCTTGGGACCTACTTCAGCCCCAGGATGTGATGAGCCGACATCGAGGTGCCAAACACCGCCGTCGATATGAACTCTTGGGCGGTATCAGCCTGTTATCCCCGGAGTACCTTTTATCCGTTGAGCGATGGCCCTTCCATTCAGAACCACCGGATCACTATGACCTACTTTCGTACCTGCTCGAGCCGTCACTCTCGCAGTCAAGCTAGCTTTTGCCATTGCACTAACCTCCTGATGTCCGACCAGGATTAGCTAACCTTCGTGCTCCTCCGTTACTCTTTGGGAGGAGACCGCCCCAGTCAAACTACCCACCAGACAGTGTCCCTTACCTCGATTCAGAAGTATAGGTTAGAACATCAAACATTAAAGGGTGGTATTTCAAGGTCGACTCCACTCACACTGGCGTGCATGCTTCTTTGCCTCCCACCTATCCTACACATTAAGGCTCAATGTTCACTGTCAAGCTATAGTAAAGGTTCACGGGGTCTTTCCGTCTTGCCACGGGTACACCGCATCTTCACGGCAATTTCAATTTCACTGAGTCTCGGGTGGAGACAGCCTGGCCATCATTACGCCATTCGTGCAGGTCGGAACTTACCCGACAAGGAATTTCGCTACCTTAGGACCGTTATAGTTACGGCCGCCGTTTACTGGGGCTTCGATCAGGAGCTTCTGCATAAGCATAACCCCATCAATTAACCTTCCAGCACCGGGCAGGCGTCACACCGTATACGTCCACTTTCGTGTTTGCACAGTGCTGTGTTTTTATTAAACAGTTGCAGCCAGCTGGTATCTTCGACTGATTTCACCTACGTCCGCATGGGATTTCAATTACACATCAGCGTGCCTTCTCCCGAAGTTACGGCACCATTTTGCCTAGTTCCTTCACCCGAGTTCTCTCAAGCGCCTTAGTATTCTCTACCTGACCACCTGTGTCGGTTTCGGGTACGATTAACTATAACCTGAAGCTTAGAGGATTTTCCTGGAAGCAGGGCATCAATTACTTCACTGCCTTAGCAGCTCGTCATCACGCCTCAGAGTTTCAGTGACCGGATTTGCCTAATCACACCCCTACACGCTTAACCCACCATCCAATAGGTGGTAAACCTAGCCTTCTTCGTCACCCCATCGCAGTTATAGCCAGTACGGGAATATTAACCCGTTTCCCATCAGATACGCCCTTCGGCCTCTCCTTAGGGGTCGACTCACCCTGCCCCGATTAACGTTGGACAGGAACCCTTGGTCTTCCGGCGAGCGGGCTTTTCACCCGCTTTATCGTTACTTATGTCAGCATTCGCACTTCTGATACCTCCAGCATGCCTCACAACACACCTTCTACGGCTTACAGAACGCTCCCCTACCCAATACACTTACGTGCACTGCCGCAGCTTCGGTGCATAGTTTTAGCCCCGTTACATCTTCCGCGCAGGCCGACTCGACTAGTGAGCTATTACGCTTTCTTTAAATGATGGCTGCTTCTAAGCCAACATCCTAGCTGTCTAAGCCTTCCCACTTCGTTTCCCACTTAACTATGACTTTGGGACCTTAGCTGGCGGTCTGGGTTGTTTCCCTCTTCACGACGAACGTTAGCACCCGCCGTGTGTCTCCCATGATTCAACTTGTCAGTATTCGGAGTTTGCATCGGGTTGGTAAGCCGGGATGGCCCCCTAGCCGAAACAGTGCTCTACCCCCAACAGTCATTCATGAGGCGCTACCTAAATAGCTTTCGGGGAGAACCAGCTATCTCCCGGTTTGATTGGCCTTTCACCCCCAGCCACAGGTCATCCGCTAATTTTTCAACATTAGTCGGTTCGGTCCTCCAGTTAGTGTTAACCAACCTTCAACCTGCCCATGGCTAGATCACCGGGTTTCGGGTCTATACCCTGCAACTTAACGCACAGTTAATACTCGGTTTCCCTTCGGCTCCCCTATTCGGTTAACCTCGCTACAGAATATAAGTCGCTGACCCATTATACAAAAGGTACGCAGTCACTATTACCCAACGGTAACAGCTCCCACTGATTGTACGTACACGGTTTCAGGGTCTATTTCACTCCCCTCCCGGGGTTCTTTTCGCCTTTCCCTCACGGTACTGGTTCACTATCGGTCAATCAGGAGTATTTAGCCTTGGAGGATGGTCCCCCCCTCTTCAGACAGGATATCACGTGTCCCGCCCTACTCTATAAGCTTCCACATAACGTACCTTCGTGTACGGGACTTTCACCCTCTATCGTGCGACTTTCCAGACGCTTCCACTAATACTTTATGCTACCCGCTTGGGCTCCTCCCCTTTCGCTCGCCGCTACTCAGGGAATCTCGGTTGATTTCTTTTCCTCGGGGTACTTAGATGTTTCAGTTCTCCCGGTTCGCCTCATCTAACTATGAATTCATTAGATGATAGTGTAGTTTCCTACACTGGGTTTCCCCATTCGGACATCGACGGCTATTGCGCTTTTTATCAGCTTACCGTCGCTTTTCGCAGATTAACACGTCCTTCTTCGCCTCTGATTGCCTAGGCATCCACCGTGTACGCTTAATTTCTTAACCTTACAACTCACAGTTGTCTTGGTTTAAATTACGCTTTCTTCTCTTTCTTACTTATTCTCTTTTTATTTATAAATTATTCAATTAAAGTTCAATAAACTTTAACTCAATCTATAATCAAAAGCCTTTCGTAAAAACGAGAACTCGTTTCTTTCAGCTTGTTCCTAATTGTTAAAGAGCTTTATCTTTCTATTCACTTAAATACTAAATCAAGTAAATACAAACATAATTTTTTTAGAAAAATAATTTCATCACATTTTATGGCGTCCCCTAGGGGATTCGAACCCCTGTTACCGCCGTGAAAGGGCGATGTCCTAGGCCTCTAGACGAAGGGGACTTAATTATTTCTCTTCTAAACAAACAATCTGTGTGAACACTTACGAGCACTTCGTAAGGAGGTGATCCAACCGCAGGTTCCCCTACGGTTACCTTGTTACGACTTCACCCCAGTCATGAACCACACCGTGGTAAACGCCCTCCCGAAGGTTAAGCTATCTACTTCTGGTGCAACCCACTCCCATGGTGTGACGGGCGGTGTGTACAAGGCCCGGGAACGTATTCACCGTGACATTCTGATTCACGATTACTAGCGATTCCGACTTCATGGAGTCGAGTTGCAGACTCCAATCCGGACTTAGACGTACTTTGTGAGGTCCGCTTACTCTCGCGAGGTCGCCTCCCTTTGTATACGCCATTGTAGCACGTGTGTAGCCCTGGTCGTAAGGGCCATGATGACTTGACGTCGTCCCCACCTTCCTCCGCTTTATCAACGGCAGTCTCCTTTGAGTTCCCGACCTAATCGATGGCAACAAAGGATAAGGGTTGCGCTCGTTGCGGGACTTAACCCAACATTTCACAACACGAGCTGACGACAGCCATGCAGCACCTGTCTCACAGTTCCCGAAGGCACTCTCGTATCTCTACAAGATTCTGTGGATGTCAAGACCAGGTAAGGTTCTTCGCGTTGCATCGAATTAAACCACATGCTCCACCGCTTGTGCGGGCCCCCGTCAATTCATTTGAGTTTTAACCTTGCGGCCGTACTCCCCAGGCGGTCGATTTATCGCGTTAGCTTCGGAGCCCATCACTCTAGGCAACAAACTCCAAATCGACATCGTTTACAGCGTGGACTACCAGGGTATCTAATCCTGTTTGCTCCCCACGCTTTCGCATCTCAGCGTCAGTATCTGTCCAGAAGGCCGCCTTCGCCACCGGTATTCCTCCACATCTCTACGCATTTCACCGCTACACGTGGAATTCTACCTTCCTCTACAATACTCTAGTTAACCAGTTTTAAGTGCAATTCCTAGGTTGAGCCCAGGGCTTTCACACCTAACTTAATTATCCGCCTACATGCCCTTTACGCCCAGTCATTCCGATTAACGCTCGCTCCCTCCGTATTACCGCGGCTGCTGGCACGGAGTTAGCCGGTGCTTCTTCTGTGATTAACGTCAATTAATAAACCTATTAGATTCATCACCTTCCTCATCACCGAAAGTACTTTACAACCCGAAGGCCTTCTTCATACACGCGGCATGGCTGCATCAGGGTTTCCCCCATTGTGCAATATTCCCCACTGCTGCCTCCCGTAGGAGTC